>NZ_JACDCW010000142.1 GCF_013817345.1 Methylibium sp. | reverse complement strand
CCTGCTCCACCACGCCGGCATAGCGCGGGCTGTTCTTGATGAGCTGCGCGTAGTCGCGGAAGGATTCCTCGGGCGAGGCGTAGGCGCGGAACTTCGCGGTCACCTTGCGCGGCTCGCCGTCGATGTATTCGGTGGTCGTGACTTCGGCGACCGCGCCCTTCCAGTTCGCACCGGCCTTGATGCCGAACAGGTTGTGGCTGGCGCTGCCGTCGGCGTGGCGGATGTCGCGCTTGCCCCAGCCGGATTCGAGTGCGGCCTGGCTCAGGATGAAGGCGGCGGGAATGCCGGTGTCTGCCGATGCTTTCTCGGCGGATTCGCTGTGTCGGGCGATGAAATTTTCGGCACGGGACGCGCCGGGCAGGCGGTTCCAGATTTGCGGCTGCGGTGCGCCTGCCGCCGCGGCGTGCGGTACTGCTCCCTCTCCCTTTGGAAGAGGGTTGAGGTGAAGGCTTCGAATGACTCCCTCTCCGTCTGGGTGACGGATGAGGCGAGGGCTCGGTATTGCTCCCTCTCCCTCTGGGAGAGGGTTGGGGTGAGGGCCTGCGGCCTCACGACCCCCCACCTGCCTCTCCAACTGCCGCGCAATCATCGCGCTCAATCCTCCTGGCAACCCCGTCAGCTTCTGCGCCAACTGGCTGTCCAGCAACTCGGTCCCCATCTTCGTGCCCGAGTTGTCCAGCATGCCGCTGGAGAGAGTCGCCTGGCGCATGCTCTTCATCAGCTCCTGCATGAAGAGCGATTCGAACTGCTTGGCCGTCTCTGCGATGGCCGCGCGCGGGTTGCTGCCGGCGCTGGCTTGAAGCGAGCGCAGAGCATTGGCGTCGAGGCCGACGGTTTTCATGCAGGCACTCTCTTTTGCGAACGGTGCAGGTTTGCCTCGCTCCCTCGCCCCTCTGCGGAGAGGGTTGGGGTGAGGGGCGTTCCGGCCTGGCCGTCACCCCCACCCTCTCCAAGAGGGAGAGGGAGTAACTCCAAAGCTTTCGGCCTGTTCGAGTGGATGCTCATATGACCTCGAGCTCCGCATTGAGCGCCCCCGCCGCCTTGATGGCCTGCAGGATCGCCAGCAACTCCTGCGGCGTGGCGCCGAGCGAGTTGAGTGCGGTGACCACGTCGGTGAGCTGCGTGCCGGCAGGCATCTGGATCAAGGAGCCGGCCTGTTGCTGGATGGCGATGTCGGCCTGCTCGGCCACCACGGTCTGGCCGCCGGAGAACGGGCCGGGCTGGCTGATGACGGGCTGTGCGCTGATGGTCACCGAGAGGCTGCCGTGCGCTACCGCGCAGGCGCTGAGCGTGACGGCCTGGTTCACCACCACTGAGCCGGTGCGCGCATTGATGACCACCTTGGCGGCCGGCGAAGCGAGCGCGATCTCGAGGTTCTCGATGTCGGCCATGAAGCCCACGCGCGCATGCGCGTCGGTCGGCATGAGCACGCGCACCGTGCGGCCGTCGAGTGCCTGCGCGCTGCCCTGCCCCATCTTCGTGTTGATGACGCGTGCGACTTCGCGGGCGGTGGAGTAATCGAAGGCATTGAGGTCGAGCTGAATCGCGTCGCCCTGCGCCAGCGGCGTGGGCACCGCGCGCTCGACCGTCGCGCCCGAAGGCACGCGCCCGGCGTTGAGCGTGTTGACCTGCACCTTCGACCCCCCGGCTGCGGCGCCAGCGCCGCCGATGACCAGGTTGCCCTGGGCCAGGCCGTAGATTTCGCCGTCGGCGCCCCGAAGCGGCGTGGCGATCAGGGTGCCGCCGCGCAGGCTCTTGGCATTGCCGAGCGATGAGACGGTCACGTCGATCTGCTGGCCCGGCTGCGCGAAAGGCGGCAGGCTGGCGGTGACCAACACCGCGGCCACATTCTTGAGCTGGATCCGCGTGCCGGGCGGCACGGTCACGCCGAGCTGCTGCAGCATGGCCGCCAGGCTTTGCGTGGTGAAAGGGGTCTGCGTGGTCTGGTCGCCGGTGCCGTCCAGGCCCACCACGAGGCCGTAGCCGACGAGCTGGTTGCTGCGAACGCCCTGCACCGAGGCGACTTCCTTGAGCCGCGCCGCGCCGGCCTCGTGCGGCCACCACAGCGCGGCGCTGGCAATGATGAAGGCCAGCGCGATCAACGCGCGCAGCAGTCGGTCGGCAAGCGCAGCGCAGGGGGGGGTGTGGCGGTTCATGGCGGTGGACTTTCCGTGCGGATTGCCACCCATTCTGAGGAGCATCAGATCGGCAGAACGCTCAAAAAGAAGCGTGCAAGCCAGCCTATTGCCTGCGCTTCGGCCTGCGGGCCGCGACCGCGCTGCTCGATGCGCACGTTGGCGATCTGCGCTGAGACGACCGAGTTGCCCGGTCGGATGGAGCGCGGATCCACCTGGCCGGAGAAGCGCAGCACGTCCACGTTGTGGTTCACGCCGATCTGCTTTTCGCCGGCGACGATGAGGTGGCCGTTGGGCAGCACCTCGACCACGGTGGCGGTGATCGTGCCGGTGAAGGTGTTGGCGCTCTCGGTGGTGCCGGTGCCTTCGAAGCTGTTGCTCGAGCTGCCGCTGGCGCCGGCGCGATTGAAGGAGTTGGGCGAGAAGAAAGGCAGCGCGGTGATGCCGGCCGAGATCTCGCCGGTCTTGTCGATCGAGCTGCTCGATGTCTGGCTGGCTGCGACTTTCTCGACGATCTGAACCGTGATGGTGTCGCCGACCAGGCGGGCGCGGTGGTCCTCGAAGAGCGGGCGGTAGGCGCTGGGCTGGAAGATGGCGCCGTTGTTGACCACCGGCGCGAGCACCACCGCCGGGCGCACCGGCGCGGTATCGGCCACCTCGACCTTCGGCACGAGTGCCGAGCAGGCGCCGAGCAGCAGCGGCGGCAGCACCGCGAGCAGCGCTCGCAGCGCGCCGGCGGCGAGCCGGCAGCTCACAGCTGCGCCAGACGCTGCAGCATCTGGTCGCTGGTCTGGATGGCCTTGGAGTTGAGCTCGTAGGCGCGCTGCGTCTGGATCATCGCGACCAGCTCCTCCACCACGTTGACGTTGCTGGTCTCGACGAAACCCTGCGCCAGCGAGCCCAGCCCGTCAGCGCCCGGCGCGCCCTCGTTGGGCGTGCCCGAAGCGGCGGTTTCGGCATAGAGGTTCTGGCCGCGCGGCTCCAGGCCGGCCGGATTGACGAAGCTGGCAAGCTGGATCTGCCCGGCGATCTGCGGCGCGGCCTGGCCGGCCAGCGACACGCCGACCTGGCCGTCGGCGGCGATCGTCACGCTTTGTGCGTTGGCGGGAATCACGATGCCGGGCTGGATCACGAAGCCGTTGCTGGTGACGAGCTGGCCCTGCGCATCGACCTGGAAGGCGCCGTCGCGGCTGTAGCCGGTGGTGCCGTCCGGCATCTGGACCTGGAAGAAGCCCTGGCCCTTGATGGCGACGTCGAGCGTGTTGGTGGTCTGCTGCAGCGAGCCCTGGCTGAACTGCCGCGAGGTCGCCACCGCGCGCGTGCCCAGGCCGACCTGCAGGCCGGTGGGAAGCTGCGTCTGTTCGGAGCTCGCCGCGCCGGGCTGGCGCAGCGTCTGGTACATCAGGTCCTCGAACACGGCGTGCGAACGCTTGTAGCCGTTGGTGCCGCTGTTGGCGAGGTTGTTCGAGATATGGTCCAGCTGGGTCTGCTGGGCCTCCATGCCGGTCTTCGATATCCACAGTGAACGCATCATGGCGAGGTCCTCCTTCTCGGCCGATCATGGCGGCGGCTGAAGGGATGCGAAGCCGGGAGAAGGAAGGTCTTCGAGCCCTTGTTCGCGACCTCGCGCAACCAGAGTGGGGTGCGCTCCCGACGCTGGGCGGGGTAGGCACGTCGAATGCTCTACGTGAGCACCGAACCCACTGGAGACGACCACCATGAAACGCCAATCAGCACTCATCGCTTTCCTGTGCTCCGCCGCCCTCGGCCTGCCGTTCGCGGCAAGCGCGCAGACGACGCCCACGATGAGCAGCGAACAGTACGGGACCGCCAAGGACGAGATCGACGCCCGTTACAAGGCCGACAAGCAGCGCTGCGATGCACTCAAGGACAACGCCGAAGACGTGTGCGAGGAAGAAGCCAAAGCACGCCAGAAGGTGGCAGAGGCCGAGCTGAAGCACCAGCGCAGCGGCAAAGCCGAGGACGCGCGCGACCTGGCTGAAGTCAGGGCCGAGACGGCTTACGAAGTGGCCAAGGAAAAGTGCGACGCCCAGACGGGCAACGCCAAGGACATGTGCATGGCCGACGCCAAGGCTGCCGAGGCCAAGGCCAAGGCGGACGCAGCAGCGAAGCGCTGAGAGGCAGGGGCGGCGCTGACGCGCTGCCCGAATCGCCCGCAACTGCGGGCGATTCGCCTGATGTGACGTTGCCGCCTACCGGCGGCCCTAGCGGCGGTGCGGATCAGTTCATCGAGAGCAGCTTGCCGGCGACCTGCTCGTCGGTTTCGGCCGTCTGCAGCATCTTCATTTGCGCTTCGAACTGCCGCGCCGCGGCGATCATCGCCACCATGTTCTCGATCGGATTGACGTTGCTGCCTTCGAGCGCGCCGTCCTGCAATCGCGCGGTCTGATCGGCCGGCAAGTCGCCGTCGGGGTTGCGGAACAGGCTGTCGTTGCCGCGCACGAGCGGTGCTTCGGGTGTCACGAGCTTGAGCCGGCCGACCGGTTCGACCGTGCCGTCAGGCTGCGTCACGCTGACCGTGCCGTCGCTGGCGATGGCCGGCGCCGTGTTCGGCGGCAGCACGATCGGTCCGCCGTCGCCGAGCACGGTCATGCCGCCCGAGGTGACGAGCGTGCCTTCCGCATTGACCTGAAGCGATCCCATGCGGGTGTAGGCCTCGGTCCCGTCGAGGGCCTGCACGCCGAGCCAGGCGTTGCCTTGCATTGCCACGTCGAGCGCGCGGGCGGTATTGGTGATCGGTCCGGGGCTCGGGTCGTAGCCGGTGGTGGTTTCCAACGCATACACACGCGTGGAAGCGCCATCGCCGCGCACGGGCACCGCGCGCATGGCCTGCAGCTCGGCGCGAAAGCCGGTGGTCGAGGCGTTGGCGAGGTTGTTGGCGAGCACCTCCTGGCGCTGCATGGTCGCCTTGGCGCCCGACATCGACAGATAAATCATGCGGTCCATCGTCGGCTCCTTGAAAGGCTACTCAGCGCAGATTCACCAGCGTCTGCAACACCGAATCCTGCGTCTTGATCGTCTGCGCATTGGCCTGGTAGCTGCGCTGCGCCGTGATCATGTTCACCAGCTCGGCCGTGAGATCGACGTTGCTTTCCTCGAGCGAGCCCGACTGCAGCGCACCGATGTTGCCGGTGCTCGGCGCGCCGCGCACCGGGTCGCCCGAGGTGAAGGTCGCTGCCCAGGCGTTGCCGCCCAGCGGCTGCAGCCCCTGCGGATTGCGAAAGTTGGCGAGCTCCAGCTGGCCAGCCGGCTTCGACTGGCCGTTGCTGTAGCGCGCCATCACTATGCCGTTGCCTTCGATCGCGATGCCGCTGAGCTGGCCGAGCGCATAGCCGCTTTGCGACAGGTCGGTCACGCCGAAGGAGGCACCGTACTGAGTGGCGTTGGTCAGGTCGAGCTCCACCCCCGTGATCGGCAACGTTTGCGGCGTGCCGGCCGGCGTGGCCGGAATGTCGATCGTGACCACGCCGGCCGGCACCAGCGGGTTGCCGCCGTTGGCCGGGAATTGCAGCGACTGCGGCATGCCGGTGAGCATCTCGCCGTTGGCCGTGACGTAGACGTTCCAGTCGTCGGTGGCCGCTTTCTGGAAGTAATAGGTGAGTGCGACTTCCTGGCCCTTGGCGTCGTAGACCGTCACCGAGGTGGCGTTGTTGTAGGTGGTCGGGTCGTCCACGTCGATTCCCGGCGTGGCGGGCTCCGTCACGGCGGCGCGCGCGTCGAGGTTGAACTCGATGTCGATGCGGTCGGTGGCGCGCGGCTCGATGCCGTCGGTGGGCAGCTGGATCGGCCGGGCCTGGCCGCTCTGGATCACGCCCTGGTTGTCGGCGGCGTAACCCATCAGTTTTTGCTGCTGGTTGTTGACGATGAAGCCGTCGCGATCGAGCTTGAACTGGCCGTTGCGCGTATAGACGGTCGGGTTGTTGCCGTCGGTCACCTGGAAGAAGCCCGGGCCGTTGATCGCCAGGTCCATCGCGTTTTCCGTGATGGTGATGTTGCCCTGGGAGAACTGCTGGGAAACGGCCGCCAGATTCACGCCGATGCCGATGGCGTTGCCGCCGGCGCCGTTCATCGAGTTGGCGTAGACGTCGGCGAACTCGGCGCGCGAGCTCTTGGCGCCGAAGGTCTGCGCGTTGGCGATGTTGTTGCCGATGACCTCGAGGTTCTTGCTCGAGGCGTTGAGACCGGACAGACCTTGCTGGAAGCTCATTTGCGTTTCCTCGTCGATCGAAAGTAATGAAGGGTGGGCGGCGCGTTCGGCGCAGCGCTCAGGAGATGGCTTTGATAAGGCCGTAGGGTGTCGTGCCGTTGCGCGCGAGTTCGAGCTTGAGCGAGTCGCCGCCAGTGCTGACGGCGTTGACACGGTCGGTCATCAGCGGCGTGGCGGTGAGCTCGGCCGCACCGCTCTTGGCGACGACGCGGAAGGTGAGGCCGTCGGTGCTGGCGCCTGCAGGCACGGCCCACTCGAAGCCGTTGCGCCCGGCGTTCTGCGCTCCGAGATCCACCGTGTCGATGACGCGCCCGGCCGGCGAGAGGATCTCGACCTTCACCTCGTCGGCCGCACTGGCCAGCTCGAAGCCGGCCGTGGCCTTGCCCTCGACAACGACGAGCCGGTTGCCTTCGAGCAGCACGTCGCGTCCGATGAGGCTCGCGCCCTGCAGCGCCTGCGACTGGAACATCTGCCCCGACATCGACTTGATCGACTCGTTGAGCCGCTCGATGCCCGTCACGGTGTTGATCTGTGCGAGCTGGCTGGTGACCTGCGCGTTGTCCATCGGGTTGAGCGGGTCCTGGTTGCGCATCTGCGTGACCAGCAGCTTGAGGAAGCGGTCGGTGCCGTCGTCCTTCTTGGCCGCACTGGTGCCGGAAAGGCCGGCGAGCGCGGCGGCCGAGCTGCCGTTGATGGGATCGGTGGAGGCCATGCGGGTCTTTCAGTGGGAGGCGGTGTTCACTGGCCCATCTGCAGCGTTTTCAGCAGCAGCGTCTTGGCGGTGTTCATCACTTCGAT
>NZ_JACDCW010000035.1 GCF_013817345.1 Methylibium sp. | reverse complement strand
AGCCAGGCCCAGCCGTGGTACTGCGTGCTGGTGAGTTCCAGGAAGTCGACGCCCATGCGCTCGGCCATGTCGATGATGCGGCCCACGTGCGGCAGGTTGTAGCGGTGCATCACGCAGTTGAGCACCAGCGGCCAGCCCAGGCCCTTGATGATCGCGGCGACCTTGCTCTTGTGCTCGAACGTGCGTGTGGACGAAAGGAAATCGTTCAGCTCCCTCGTGGAGTCCTGAAAGCTGAGCTGGATGTGGTCGAGCCCCGCATCCTTGAGCGCGCGAGCGCGCGGCTCGGTCAGGCCGACGCCGGAGGTGATGAGGGTGGTGTAGTAGCCGAGCTGGCGCGCCTCGGCGATCAGCTCTTCCAGGTCTTCGCGCAACAGCGGCTCGCCGCCCGAGAAGCCGAGCTGCACGGCGCCAGCCTTGCGGGCCTCGCGAAACACGCGCTGCCAGTCGGCGGTGGAGATCTCGTCCGCGTGCTGCGCGTAGTCGGTCGGGTTGGAACAGAACACGCAGTGCAGGGGGCAGCGGTAGGTCAGCTCGGCCAGCAGCCACAGGGGCGCGCGTGACACTGCGTGTGCGGTGCCAGGCGCGCGCTCCGAGTGAAGCGCTTCAGACGATCCAGCCGCGTTCATAGGCGTCGCCCAGGAACTCGCCGACGTCGCCGCGCAGACTGGTTTCGTTGAAGGTCTTCTCGAGGTCGGCGGTGATCTCGGCGACGCTGGCCTTGCCGTCGCAGCGCCGGAGAATTTCGCTGGCCGGGCCGTTGAGCTTGACCAGGCCTTCGGGGTAGAGCAGCACCCAGCAGTCCTGCGCCGGCTCGAACTGCAGGCGGTACATCGGCGCGAGGGCCGGGTGCTGGTTGTCGGCTACCGTGGCGGCAGCGCTCATGTGTGCATCCTGCATGAGCATTCGGGGCGGTCCGGCGTGCTCATGGTCGAAGCTCTTCGGCAAGGTCGTCGGGGTAGGCGCGCTCGACGGCATCGAGCATCGTCCACAGCACGTCGAGCTTGAACTGCAGGATGGCGAGAGCGCGTTCCTGCCGGGTGCGCGTGTCGCACCAGCTATGGGCGACCTCCAGGCCGTGCTCCACGTCGCGCTGCGCCAGCGGGATGCGGTTGCGGAAGTAGGCCAGGCCGCTGGCGTCGATCCACGGATAGTGGCTCGGCCAGCCCGCCAGCCGATCGGCGTGGATCTTCGGCGCGAACATCTCCGTCAGCGAGGAGATCACGCCTTCCTGCCAGCACGAGCGGCGAGCGAAGTTCACGTAGGCGTCGACCGCGAAGCGCACGCCGGGCTGCACGTGGCGCTGAGACCAGAGGTCTTCGCGCGTCAGGCCGACGGCCAGGCCGAGCTGCGTCCAGACCTCGATGCCACCGGCGTTCGCGCCTTCGAAGTCGTCGTGGCCGTCGTGGTCGAGCAGTCGCAGCGCCCAGCGGCGGCGGGTCTCGCGGTCGTCGCAGTTGCTCATCACCGCGGCGTCCTTCATCGGGATCGCCTGCTGGTAGTAGAAGCGGTTGGCGACCCAGCCGCGCACCTGGAAGGGCGCCAGTGCACCGCTGTTGAGGCGGCGATTGAAGGCATGGTGGATGTGATAGCCGGATTCGCGCGCGCGCAGGCGCGCTTCGAATTCGTCGGCCGGCCAGGGCAACTCCTTGGCCACGGTGGGGGGCAGGGCGGCGTTCACAGAGCGGCCTCCGAACTGCCGTGGCGATTGCAAGACCAAGCCGTCGGCCGCAGTCGCGCTGCTCGCTCGCGCAGGTCTCCACTTCGTGGGGCCCCTCTTACGCGGCTCATAGCGCGATCTCCATTCCGTCGTACGCGACCTCGATGCCGCGGTTGGCGAGTTCGGTGCGTTCGGGGCCGTAGTCGTCGAGGATCGGGTTGCTGTTATTGATGTGGATAAGAACCTTGCGAGCCGCGCCGGTCTCGTCGAGCGCGTCCATCATGCCGCGGCGCTCGGGGGTGCTTTGCTGCGGCAGATGGCCCATGTCGGCGGCGTACTTTTGCCCCAGTCCAGCCTTGACCATTTCGTCTTCGCTCCAGAAGGTGCCGTCGACCAGCAGGCAGTCGGCGCCGCGCATCCACTCCAGCTCGTTCGGCCCCACCTCGGCCAGACCCGGCGAATAGAACAGGCGCTTGCCCGATCGCAGGTCGGTGACTTCGAGGGCGATGTTGTCCCCCACCTTGGAGTCGTGTCGATGCGGTGAGAAAGGCGGCGCCTTGCCGGGAATGGCAACCGCGCGAAAGCGCAGGGTCTCGAAGCCTTCGATCGCGAACTCGGCGATGCGCTGCTCGCCGGCCACCGGCAGCAGATGCCAGTGCACGCCGCAGTAGTGCTCGAGCACCGTGAGGATGGGCAGGCCGGTGGTCAGGTCCTCGAACACGCAGGGCGTCACGTACAGCTCGATCGGCGGGCCTTCGCGCAGGCTGAGCAGGCCGGTGGCGTGATCGACCTGGGCGTCCATCAGGATCACGGCCTTGATGGGCGTGTCGCGCAGACCCTGCTTGGGGTGCAGGATGGGCTGCACGCGGAGTTGCTGGCCGATGTCGGGCGAGGCGTTGAGCAGCACCCAGTGATTACCGTCGGGCGAGACGGCGATCGAGCTCTGCGTGCGCGGGCGGATCATGCGCGAGCCATTGCGCGCACTCGCGCACACCGCGCAGTTGCAGTTCCATTGAGGGCATCCGCCGCCTGCGCCCGAGCCGAGCACGATGATCTTCATGACGCGGCCTTCCGGGGCAGTGGCGGCGCGTTTGCCGTATCTCCGTTCATCGAGCGCTCAGCGGACCGACGCGTACATCGTGACTTCGAAACCGAAGCGCATCGCTTCGTACCGGGGTTTGGTCCATCGAAGCTTCATCTTGTTTTCTCCAGGGAAATGGCGGTGTCCGTCACTGTGTAGAGTCGCCCACGGGCCCGGTGCCCCGCAACCCCGCATTGACCCTGTGAGCACGACCCCAAATCAAGGACAAACCCTTCCTCCCGGAGAGTGGCTCGCACCGCTCGACGGGCATCGCGTGTGGTGGTGCGAGGGCGGCGATGCGCGCGGCGTGCCGGTGCTGATCGTGCATGGCGGTCCGGGCGGCGCCAGCCGCGCCGAGCCGGCCGGCTGGCTCGCCGGGCTGCCGGTGCGCTGGATCGCGATCGACCAGCGCGGCTGCGGACGCAGCACACCGCTCGGCGAAACGGCGCACAACACCCTGGGCGACCTGCTGGCCGACATGGAGCGGCTGCGCGCGCAGCTAGGGATCGAGCGCTGGGCCCTGACCGGCGGCTCCTGGGGTGCGCGGGTTGCCTTGCGCTACGCGGCCGGATGGCCCCAGCGGGTGAACGGCTTGTTGCTGCGCAGTCCGTTTCTAGGCGGCCTGTCTGAAACACAGCGCTACATCGCACCGTGGCCGGCCTGGCTCGGGCAGGAGGGCGAAGCCTGGTTGGGCCAGGAGTCCGCCGCGGCGGTCTGGGCGCTGTACCAGCGCTCAACAGAATCGCTCTGCACTGACACAGGGTTACCCCCGGGCTCGCTGGAGGACGAAAAAGTCGCGCGTGCCTGGGCGTCTTTCGACGATTCGCAGTCGGCGCCCGGTGGAGCGCTCGCCAGCGTCAGCCGCTGTTCGCCCACTGCGTTGAAGGCGCTGACGGAAACCCAGGCCGCGGCATGGCGGGTGCATCTCCATTACGCGAGGCGGGGCTGGGGCGAACGCGACGGGCATCCGCGCGGCCTTCCAGCGGCGCCGCTGGAGTGCGGGCCCAGCGGCGTGGTGTGCGGTGCCGATGACGCGACCTGCGATCCGGCGCTGGCCCGTGAATTGGGGCGGGTGCTACCGGGCGCGCAAGTGCATGTGGTGCCGGGCGCCGGTCACCGACTCAGCGACCCTCGGCTCTCACCGGCGCTCGCCGAGGCCGCACGCGAATGGGTTGCCGCGCTGTTGCGGGGATGAAAGCTCGAACATCCCGGGTGCTCCCGCCAGCAGGAGAGGAAGCGAATCAAGCCGCGTTGTTCCAGCGCAGCTTGCGATAGATGGTGTTGCGGCTGATCCCCAGCCGCTTGGAGGCGACCGAGATGTTGCCGTCGGCAGCGTCCACCGCCTGGCGAATCATTTCGCGCTCGAGTTCTTCCAGCGTGCCGCCGCCGGCCCTGACCGCGGCGGGCGCGCCTGCCTCGCCCGCACGGACAGCGGCGGGTTGCGGTACAGCGGGCTCGACGGCGGGCGCAAGGCGCTGTGAGGCGTCTTCGAGGAAGTCGTCGGACAGGTGCTCGCGCGTGACGCGCGGCTCGTTGCCGGCCATCACGGCGGCGGTGTGCAGCACGCCCGCGAGCTGGCGCAGGTTGCCCGGCCAGTCGTAGCGCGCCAGCAGTTCCGAGACCTCGGGGGCGAGGCTCGGGGCGTCCCCAGCGCATTCGTCCGCGAGGATCTGCTTGACCAGCAGCATCAGGTCGGAGCGTTCGCGCAGCGGTGGCAGCCGCACGGCCAGGCCGTTCAGGCGGTAGTAGAGGTCTTCGCGCAGGCTGTGGTTTTCGATCAGCTCGCGGGGGTTGCGGTCGGTGGCGCCGATGAGGGCCACGTCGACCTCGATCGGCTGCACCGCGCCCAGCGGTGTGAGCCGGCGTTCCTGCAGCACGCGCAGCAGCCGCGCCTGCAGGCCGGCCGGCAGCCCGCCGATCTCGTCGAGGAAAAGCGTGCCGCCCCAGGCCTGCACGATCTTGCCGACCGCGCCCTGGCGGCGTGCGCCGGGGAACACGCCTTCGGCGTAGCCGAACAGTTCGGCTTCCAGCAGGGCCTCGGGCACCGAGGCGCACTGCACGGCGAGGAAGGGCTGCGACGCGCGGCGTGACTCGCGGTGAATGGCGCGCGCAAGCATTTCCTTGCCGCTGCCGGCCTCGCCGAGGATCAGCACCGGAATGTCGCGGTTGAGCACGCGCTTGAGCTTGCCGATGACCGCGTCGATCTGCGCGTCGCCGGTCTGAAGGCGGGCGAAGGTCGGAGCCGGCGCGGCGGGCTCTTCCACCGCAGCCGGTGCCTCGGGTTTCTCGGCGCGCATGGCGGCGGCTGTCGCCGCCGCCGCCGAGTGGCTGGCGTCGGGGCCGGTTGCAGGCGCGTCTTCCCAGCCGCCTTGCCACAGCGGCCAGTTGCAGCGGGCCTGCACGTGAACCGCCTGGCCGCTGGGCAGCGCCACGCGCAGCGGCGCGGTCAGCGGCGTGCGGCAGGCGTCGACGATGCTGCCGATGGGCGTGCCGAGCAGGCTGGCCACGGTGTGCATGCGCAGGCCGGCGCCGCTCATGCCGAGCAGGTCGAGCGCGCTGCGGTTCGCACCCAGGATGCGGCCGTCGCGATCGACCGCGAGGATGCCTTCCATCAGCGTGCCGATGAACTCCAGCCGGGCATGGAAGTGCAGCCGCAGGGCATCACGGAAATCGTCGTTCAGCCAGTGGTTCTCGATCATCCGCGCCGACATCTTCACCAGCCCCATCGTGTGCTGGTGGTAGCCGCGCCGGTCGCCCGATACATCGAGCACGCCCAGGATGTTGCCGCGCGGGTCGAGGATGGGCGCGGCCTGACAGGTCAGGAAGTGGTTAGCGTGCATGAAGTGCTCGTCGGCATGCACCAGCACCGCGGTCTCGTCGATCAGCGCGGTGCCCATGCCGTTGGTGCCCTTGGCGCATTCGGCCCAGTTGACGCCGGGCGCCAGGGCCACCTTGGCTGCCTTCTCGAGAAAGTCTTCATCGCCGATGGAGTGCAGGATGGTGCCCTGGGCGTCGGTCAGCACCACCATGCTCTGCGTCTTGACGATCTGCTCGAACAGCAGTTCCATCACCGGCGCGGCGTGCGCGAATAACCGGCGGTTGCGTTCGCGGGTGATGGTGAAGTCGGAGCGGGCGATCGGCGTGTAGTCCGGCGAGCCGATGCGCGAAAGCCCCAGTGCTGCACATCGCTCGTGCGACTCGTTGATCGACATCACATGACTGCCGTCCAGCGGCAATGCGCTGGCGATCGGCCGCTGGGCGGCTTCTTCGCGGCGGCGGCGGCCGGCGGGCAGGGCGGACTGCGAGCTCTGCGTGGTCATCGAGCCTTCCTTTCGTTGCGTGTCAGCCGGCGTCTTGGCCCGCTGGACGCTCTTGAACAATCACTGCCGTGGACGACGGCGCCTGAAACACGAATCGGCGGCAGAGCGCGGATGCTAGGCGATGCGACAGGAATGTTCAATTTCGCAGCACTGAGCAATGCACAAGGTAACTGCTGACCACAAAACGGCATGCGATCCGATTGCGACACGGTTGATACGCATGTGACGCTCCGCCAGATGCAGATCGAGGGTTATCCCAGGATATGAAGCCCTGTGCCGAACCCAGAAGATAGGCAGGAACGACGCTGGGCCCGGTGTGCAAAAACTGCGCGATCCGTGTGCCGGCGCCAACCATTCAATCGACCGCGGAGATCGCCAGCCATGCAGAAGACCCTCCACCTCGACCCCGAAAAGTGCACCGGCTGCCTGCAGTGCGAGATGGCCTGCTCGTTCGAGAACTACGGCGTCTATGCGCCGAGCAAGTCGCGCATCAAGGTGTTCGACTTTCACCATACCGGCCGCAAGGTGCCCTACACCTGCACGCAGTGCGACGAGGCCTGGTGCCTGCACGCCTGCCCGGTGGAGGCGATCACGATCGATCTCATGACCGGCGCCAAGGTCGTCAACGAAGCTACCTGCGTCGGCTGCAAGGTCTGCACCATCGCCTGCCCCTTCGGCACGGTGAACTACGTGCAGGAGACCGGCAAGGTGCAGAAGTGCGACCTTTGCGGCGGCGAGCCGGCGTGCGCCGAAGCGTGCCCGACCGGCGCCATTACCTACATCGATGCGAACTGGACCGGCCTGAACAAGATGGCCGCCTGGGCCGAGAAGCTCGGTAATCAGCCAAGCGCGCAGCCAAGCACGCAGCCCGCCGCAGCGTAAGGAGAACGAACATGTCCTGGGCAGGAAAAATCCTTCGCGTCAATCTCACGGCCGGCAGCGTCACGTCCGAGCCTTTGAAGATGGACTGGGCTCGCCAGTACCTCGGCTCCCGCGGCCTGGCCACCAAGTACCTCGTCGAGGAAATCGACCCCAAGGTCGATCCGCTGGCGGTCGAGAACAAGATCATCTGGGCCACCGGCCCGCTCACCGGCACCATGGCCTCGACCGGCGGGCGCTACACGGTCGTCACCAAGGGCCCGCTCACCGGGGCCATCGCCTGCTCCAACTCGGGCGGCTACTGGGGCGCGGAGCTCAAGTTCGCCGGCTGGGACATGGTGATCTTCGAAGGCAAGTCGCCCAAGCCGGTGTACCTGGCGATCGAGGACGACAAGGCCGAACTGCGTGACGCCTCGCACCTGTGGGGCAAGTCGGTGTGGGAGACGGAAGGCATCATCAAGAAAGAGCACCAGGATCCGCTCACCCGCGTGTCGAGCATCGGCCTGGCAGGCGAGAACGGGGTGCTGTATGCCGCGGTTGTGAACGACCTGCACCGGGCCGCCGGCCGCTCCGGCGTGGGCGCCGTGATGGGCTCCAAGAACCTCAAGGCGATCGCCGTGCGCGGTACCAAGGGCGTGGGCAACATCGCCAACCCGAAGGAGTTCATGCGGACCACCTTCGAGAAGAAGAAGATCCTCGCCGACAACGCGGTTACCGGCCAGGGCCTGCCGACCTACGGCACCCAGGTGCTGATGAACGTCATCAACGAGATGGGCGCCTCGCCCACGCGCAACCACCGCGACGTTGAGTTCGAGGGCGCCAAGGACATCTCCGCGGAGGCCATGGCCACGCCGCGCAAGACCGACGGCAAGAAGCCGCTCGTCACCAACCAGGCCTGTTTCGGCTGCACCATCGCCTGCGGGCGCATTCAGAAGATGGACCCCGGCCACTTCTCGGTGGAGAACAAGCCGCAGTACTGGGGCGCTTCCGGCGGTTTGGAATACGAAGCGGCCTGGGCGCTGGGCAACGCCAACGGCGTGAACGATCTCGAGGCGCTGCAGTACGCCAACCTGATGTGCAACGAGCAGGGCATGGACCCAATTTCCTTCGGCGCGACCATCGGCGCGGTGATGGAGCTGTTCGAGATGGGCGTGCTCACCAAGGAGCAGCTCGGCACCGACGCGCCCTTCGGCTCGGCCCGCGCGCTGGTTCACTTTGCGGAGATCACCGCGCGGGGCGAAGGCTTCGGCAAGGAGATCGGCATGGGCTCCAGGCGCCTGACCGCGAAGTACGGTCATCCGGACCTGTCGATGAGCGTCAAGGGCCAGGAATTCCCGGCCTACGACTCGCGCGGCATCCAGGGCATGGGCCTGGCCTACGCCACCTCCAACCGTGGTGCCTGCCACCTGCGTGGCTACACGGTGGCCTCGGAAGTTCTGGGCATTCCGGTGAAGACCGACCCGCTGGTCTCGGAAGGCAAGCCTGAACTGGTCAAGGCCTTTCAGGACGCGACCGCCGCATTCGACTCGGCCGGCATCTGCATCTTCACGAGCTTCGCCTGGGGCCTGTCGGACGTGCAGCCGCAGGTCGCGGCCGCCTGCGGCGAGGAGTTCACGCTGGAGAACCTGAACACCATCGGCGAGCGCATCTGGAACATGGAGCGCGACTTCAACAACAAGGCCGGCTTCACCGCCGCGGACGACACCTTGCCCAAGCGCCTGCTCACCGAACCGGCGAAAACCGGCCCGGCCAAGGGTCTGGTCAGCAAGCTGCCGGAAATGATGCCGAAGTACTACGAGGCGCGCGGCTGGGACGCCGCCGGCCAGCTCAAGGCCGAGACGCGCGAGCGGCTGGGCCTGTAGAAGAACGAGCGCCGGTGATCACCGAAGAACTCGAATGCGACATCTGATTCTGGGCGCCGGGCCGGCCGGCCTCATCGCGGCCGAGGCGCTGCGCAAGTACGCGCCCGCCGACAGCATCGTCGTCGTCGGCGACGAGCCCGAGCCACCCTATTCGCGCATGGCGATTCCGTACCTGCTGATGGGCAACGTCGGCGAGAACGGCACCTATCTGCGCCGCGACGCCGAGCACCTGGGCAAGCTCGACATCTCCCTCGTCCACCAGCGCGCCGTGAGCGTCGATGCCCAGCGCCGCACCGTCACGCTCGACAACGGCAGCGTCCTCGAGTTCGACAAGCTGCTGATTGCCACCGGCTCGCAGCCGGTACGCCCGCCGATTCCGGGCATCGATCTGCCCGGCGTTCACCCGTGCTGGACGCTGGAGAACGCCCGCCAGATTCAGGAGCTCGCCAAGCCCGGCGCCAAGGTGCTCCAGATGGGAGCAGGTTTCATCGGCTGCATCATCATGGAAGCGCTGGCCGCGCGTGGCGTGGAACTGACAGTCGTGGAGATGGGCGACCGCATGGTGCCGCGCATGATGGGTCCGACCGCCGGAAACATGATCAAGGACTGGTGCGAGACGAAGGGCGTGCGGGTCTTCACCGGCACCCGGGTCGAGGCGATCGAAGCAGCCTCGAACGGCGCCGCGGCGGTGCCGGCGGGGAGCGCTGAAGCGCCGTCGCGGCTCGGCCCGTTGATGGACAAGCTGACCCGCTCCTTCGGAGAAGCCGATTCGGCCATCGCCGCCTCGGTCCTGCAGGCGCGCTCCGACGAGAACAGCCCGATGCGCGTGCGCCTGTCCAACGGCCAGACGCTGGAAGCCGATCTCGTGATCAGCGCCACCGGGGTCAAACCCAACATCGCCTTCCTCGAAGGCTCCGGCATCGAATGCAAGCAGGGCGTCCTCACTGACGAGCGTCTGCAGACCAACGTACCCGGCATTTTTGCGGCGGGCGACTGCGCCGAGGCCTACGACCTGGCCACCAAGACGCGCGTCATCAGCGCCATTCAACCCAACGCGGCCGACCAGGCCCAGGTCGCGGCGATGAACATGCTCGGCCGAACGGTGGTGCTGCAGCGGGTGACGCAGATCAACGTGCTCGACACGCTCGGCCTCATCTCGGCGAGCTTCGGTGACTGGGAGGGTGTGCCCGGCGGCGAGCATGTCGAGCTGACCGATGCCGGCGGCTTCAAGCACTTGAGCCTGCAGTTCGATGCCGAGCGGCTGGTCGGCTGCAACAGCATCGGTTGGACCGAGCACGTGGGCGTGATGCGCGGCCTGGTGGAAGGGCGGGTTCGGCTGGGCGAATGGCGCGAGCGCCTGATCGACGATCCGACCTTGCTGACCGCCGCCTACATCGCGCAGGGCCAGGCGCAGGAGCGTTGGCAGCAGACGGCGGAACGGGCGCGCTGAGCTCTTCTTGCTTGCAGCCGGAAGCAGGGTCGCCGACTTCGTTCAGCAAATTCTTGTTCACTGCGTCGGCGACCCCGCTCCCGGCTGGTTCAATGCTCCTTGCGACGCCGAAGGAGCACGGCGTTGCCGGCGAAGCCGGCATCCGAATGCCCGGCGTAGCGAACAAGAATTTCCCTGAGCGCAGCCGGGCATTCGGATTCGGCTTCGCTCGTGCCGAACCGTGCATCGCCCCGCGACCCCGACGCGTTCCGATCCGGCCATCATCCACACATGAAGATAACGTTCAAGCTCTACGCCATGCTCACCGACCACTTGCCGCTCGAAGCGCGCCGCGGCAATCGGGTCGAACTCGACATCGCACCCGAATCGACCATCGCCGACGTCATTGCGCGCTTTGCACTGCCGATGAAGCTGGTGCATCTGGTGCTGATCAACGGGCACTACATCGCGCCCGAAGATCGCGCGACGCGCACGCTGGTCGAGGGTGATGTGCTTGCCATCTGGCCGCCGATCGCGGGCGGCTGATGCAGGCTGACTACCCCGCGAGCTTCGAGCGCGACACCGCCGGGACCGAAGCCGAATGGCTGCTTCGGCTGTCCGGTGCCTGCGGCGCTTGCGCGGTATGTGTCGAGGGCGTAGGCGCGACGGTTGCGATCGGCACTGGCCGTCTGTTTCTGTCCTGGAGCGAACTGCCGCCACGGCGGATCGCGCTCATGTGCATGCCGCGCATGACGGTGGGCTTTCGCTTTGAAGGCGTAACCGACGAGGTGCGCCAAGCCTTCATGCGCTACTTCGATCTCTACATGCAAAGAGGCGGCGGTTGAAGCTCGAGCCTCACCCGTAGCGCAGCTCCGTCGCCTTGCCCCAGAACACCCGGTACGAGAACACCGTGTAGGCGGCGATCGCCGGCACCGAAATGCACACGCCGACGAGGATCACCTTGAGTGCCGCGGGGCTGCTGGCCGCTTCCCAGATCGTGAGTTGGTCGATCACCACGTAGGGGTAGATGCTGTAAGCCAGGCCCAGGAAGCCGAGCAGGAACACGCCGATCAACAGCACGAACGGCAGCCAGCACAGTGCGCCGCGAACGATGGGCTTGTCGAGCAGCACGCGCGCGGTGCCCAGGGCGATCGCAGTGGTCAGCGGAATGACCATCAGCGCAATGATCTCGGGCAGGGAGAACCAGCGCTCGCGCACCGTCTCGCTGATCCACGGCGTGGCCAGCGAGATCAGCACCATGCCCACGACTACCGGCCACCAGGCCAGCTTGGCCCAGTGAATGGCCCTTTCCTGCAACTCCCCCTCGGTCTTCATGACCAGCCAGGCGGCGCCCATCAGCACGTAGGCTGCCGGCAGCGCGAGCGCGATGGCGCCCGCGAAGACCGGGTAGTTCCAACCCTCGCCGAAGCCGCTGACGTAGCGGCCGAGCATCCAGCCCTGCGACACCGAGGCGAGCAGGGAGCCGGCGAAGAACAGTCGGTCCCACATGGGTTTGCGCGCGGCCTTGGCCTTGACGCGAAAGTCGAAGGCCACGCCGCGCAGGATGAGGCCGACCAGCATCAGCGCCACCGGCATGTAGAGCTGCGTGAGCACCAGGCCGTGCGCCTTGGGGAAGGCCACCAGCAGGATGCCGATGCCCAGCACGAGCCAGGTTTCGTTGGCGTCCCAGAACGGGCCGATGGAGGCGATGAGCACGTCTTTCTCGACCGCGCTGGCACGCGGCATGAGCAGGCCCACTCCGAGGTCGTAGCCGTCGCTGATGACGTAGATGAGCATCGACACGCCCATCAGCGCCATGAAGATCACCGGCAGTGATTCATCGAAGCTCATGTCGGCTCCCCCGGGCGCCCGGTCACGAGCTGGCCTTTCCTTCGACCAGCACCTCCGCTGCTCGGCCCTCGGCTTGGTCCAGCGCGTCGGGCTGCGTCACGTCCTCGGGCTTCTCGGCCATGTACTTGAGCACGCCGATGTAGGCGACGATCAGCGCAACGTACACCAGCAGGTACATCGCCAGACTGCTGGCGACCATCGTGGCCGGCACGTCGGAAACGACATCGGCCGTGCGCACCAGGCCGTACACGATGAAGGGCTGGCGGCCGATCTCGGTGACGTACCAGCCGGCGACAGTGGCCACCCAGCCGGAGAACGTCATGCCGGCCAGCACCCACAGCAGCGGCCGCGGCAGCTTGTCCGGCGCCCAGCGCGCGCGCTTTGCCAGGCCCCAGCCGATCCAGCTCACGGCGAGCATCAGCATGCCCATGCCGACCATCACGCGAAAGGCTAAGAACACCGGCGCCACCGGCGGATGCGCATCGGGAAACTCGTTGAGGCCCTTGATCTGGCCGTCGAAATCGTGCGTGAGGATGTAGCTGGCCAGGTTGGGAATCGAGATGCCGAAGCGGTTCTCGCGCAACTCGGCGTCGGGCCATGCAAAGAGCATCAGCGGCGCGCCCTTCTGCGTTTCCCAGACGCCTTCCATCGCAGCAATTTTTTGCGGCTGGTGGTGCAGCGTGTTCAGGCCGTGCAGGTCGCCGACGAAGATCTGCACCGGGATCAGCACGGCGGCGACGGTCAGGCCGACCTTGAGCATCTTGGCCGCCGAGCGCCGGGCCGAGTCCTGCAGCAACTGCCAGGCGCTCAGGCCCGCGATCAGGAACGAACAGGTCAGCGCCGAGGCCAGCAGCATGTGCGTCAGCCGGTAGGGGAAGGAGGGGTTGAAGATTACCTCGGCCCAGCTAGTGACGTGGAAGACGCCATCGATGATCTCGTAGCCCGCCGGGGTCTGCATCCACGAGTTGAGCGCCAGGATCCAGAACGCGCTCACGGTGGTGCCGAAGGCGACGAAGAAGGTGGCCATGAGGTGCACCCGCTCGCTCACGCGCCCGTGCCCGAACAGCATGATGCCGAGGAAGCCCGCCTCGAGGAAAAAGGCGGTGAGCACTTCGTAGGCGAGCAGCGGTCCGGCCACGTTGCCGGCGCGCTCCATGTAGCCCGGCCAGTTAGTGCCGAACTGAAAACTCATCGTCACGCCGCTGACGACGCCGAGCGCGAAGCTCAGTGCGAAGACCTTGGTGAAGAGGCGATACGCCGCCAACCAGGCGGTGTCGTTCGTGCGCAGCCAGCGTACGCGAAAGAAGAGCAGCAGCCAGCCGAGGGCGATGGTGATCGTAGGGAACAGGATGTGGAAGGTGATGTTGGCGGCGAACTGCATGCGCGCCAGGATCAGGGCATCCATCCGGTCGTTCCCTCCATCGTGCTTGTCTGGTGAATCGGTCGAGGCCAGTATCCCGCGCCGTGAACCGCCGTGTGTGCTCTCGGCCGCACCACCATAATCTGCGTCCGACCTGCGCCCGATCAAGACTGCGATGAACGATCGTCAAGACCTCGCCGGCAAGCGCCTCGTGCTCGGCCTTTCAGGCGGCGTGGCCTGCTACAAGGCGGCCGAACTGGCGCGCCTGCTCGTCAAGGCCGGCGCTTCGGTGCGCGTGGTGATGACCGAGGCCGCGCAGCAGTTCATCACCCCGGTGACGATGCAGGCGCTCTCCGGCCAGCCGGTACTGACCAGCCAGTGGGACGCCGCCGAGCCCAACAACATGGCGCACATCAACCTCACGCGCGAGGCCGATGCGGTGATCGTCGCACCGGCCAGCGCTGACCTCATGGCGCAACTGGCGCAGGGCCGCGCCGACGAACTGCTGAGCCTGTTGTGTCTCGCCCGGCCCACCGAGCGCTGCACGCTGCTGCTCGCACCGGCCATGAACCGCGAGATGTGGGCCCACCCGGCGACGCAGCGCAATGCCGCGCAGTTGCGCGCGGATGGCGCCTTCCTGCTCGGACCGGCGAGCGGCGCGCAGGCCTGCGGCGAGATCGGCGACGGCCGCATGCTCGAGCCCGACGAGTTGCTCGAAGACTTGGTGGCCGCTCTGTCGCCCAAGCCGCTGGCCGGCGAGCGCGTGCTCATCACTGCGGGTCCGACCTTCGAGGCCATCGATCCGGTACGCGGCCTGACCAACCGTTCGAGCGGCAAGATGGGCTTCGCGATCGCTCGCGCGGCGCGAGAGGCTGGTGCGGAGGTCACGCTGGTCGCTGGTCCGGTGCCCTTGCCCACGCCGCGCGGGGTGAACCGAATCGACGTGGAAAGCGCCGAGCAGATGCTGGGCGCCGTGCTGCCGCATTGCGCGACGCACGGCATCTTCGTTGCCACCGCGGCGGTGGCCGATTGGCGGCCTGCGCGTCTGGCCGAACACAAGATCAAGAAGGACGGCAAGAAGGTCGCGCCCGGCGTCGAGCTGACCGAGAACACCGACATCCTCGCCACGGTGGCGGCGCTGCCGAAGCCGCCGTACTGCGTCGGCTTTGCTGCCGAGAGCGAGCAGCTTGCGGCGCATGCCCGCGCCAAGCTAGAGCGCAAGCGGCTGCCGCTGGTGGTCGGCAACCTCGGCCCCGCCACCTTCGGCCGCGACGACAACGCGCTGCTGCTGGTCGACGCGCACGGCGAGCAGGCGCTGCCGGCGGGCGGCGGCACGGCCGACAAGCTCGAGCTCGCACGCCAGCTCGTTGCCGAGATCGCGCGGCGACGCGCGGCGATCAGCGTTTGAAACTTCGCGGCGCTGCCGCCCTTGCTGCATGACGACCATCGACCTGAAGGTGCTGGACCCGCGCCTTGCCGAGTTGCTGCCGAGCTATGCCACGCCGGGCAGCGCAGGCCTCGATCTGCGCGCCTGCCTCGATGCGCCGCTCGTGATCGAGCCGGGAGCGTCTCATTTGATTCCCACAGGGCTTGCACTGCACATCGGCGATGCCGGCTTGGCCGCCATGATCCTGCCGCGCTCGGGCCTGGGTCACAAGCACGGCATCGTGCTGGGCAACCTGGTCGGATTGATCGATTCCGACTACCAGGGCCCGCTCATGGTGAGTTGCTGGAACCGCAGCGGCGCTGCGTTCACCCTGCAGCCGATGGAGCGCATCGCACAACTCGTCATCGTGCCGGTCGTGCAGGCGGGCTTTCGGGTGGTCGCGTCCTTCGATGCGTCGCACCGAGGTGAAGGCGGCTTCGGCTCAACCGGCCGATAACGCGGCGAGCTCAGCGCGGCCTGGCACCGCTTCAGTGCAGTTGCGTGGAGGGCGGCGCGGTACTCAACACAGTGACCGTCTGCTGCGCGACCGAACCGTGTTCGATCTCGACCTCGGAGGCGGCTCGCACGTCTCGCACCTTCAGCGCCAGCACCAGCGCGATGCCCGCCAGCGGATGATTGCCGTCGAACACCACGTGGGTATCGAAGGCTTCGGTGACGGTGTAGACCACCTCGTTCGACATGCCCTGCGTCGTGGCGCCTTCGGGCACCCCGTCGAACTGCATGCCTGCTTCGATGTGCCCGCTGAATGCGCTGCGTTCCTCGAAGAAAACGAGCGCGGGGTCGTAGTCGCCGAAGGCATGTTCGGGCTCGAGGTGCAGGCTCGCCTCGAAGCCCGCCTCATGGCCGATCAACGCCTCTTCGACCTTGTTCAGCAGGTCGTCGCCGCCCACGAAAAACTCGACGGGCTCGACCAGTTCGTCGATCAGTTGACCGTGGGCGTCTTCGAGTCGCCAGCTCAGGCTGACGACGCACGGTGCGTCGATTTGCATGCGGAGATGATCGCACAATGACCCCATGCCTACGCCTGCGGACATCGATACGCCGACCCCTTTGCTGGGTCGCCTGAGCCCACGACTTTTCATGCGCCGGCACTGGCAGAAGAAGCCGCTGCTGATCCGCCAGGCGATGCCTGACGTGCAGCCGCCGCTCGACCGCAAGGCACTGTTTGCGCTGGCGGCGAGCGAGGCGGTCGAGTCCCGTCTGATTGTGCAGGGCGCCAATGAGGCGCCGGGCGGCTGGCGGCTGCGATCGGGCCCGCTGCCGCGCCGCGCGCTGCCCGCGGTTTCGCAGCCGGGCTGGAGCTTGTTGGTGCAGGGACTGGACCTGCATGTACCGCAAGCGCGGGCCTTGCTCGAGCGCTTTCGCTTCGTGCCCGAGGCGCGGCTCGACGACCTGATGCTGTCCTGGGCCAGCGATGGTGGTGGCGTTGGGCCGCACGTCGATTCCTACGATGTGTTCCTGCTGCAGGTGCAGGGGCGGCGTCGCTGGCGCGTCGGTGCCGTGCGCGACGCCACACCCGAGCCCGGGCTGCCGCTGAAGATCCTGGCCCGCTTCGAGCCGCAGCACGAGTGGCTGCTCGAACCCGGCGACATGCTCTATCTGCCGCCGGGGTGGGGCCACGACGGCGTGGCCGAAGGCGAGTGCATGACCGCCTCGATCGGCTTTCGCGCACCCGAGCGCGCCGAGCTCGCCCGCGAGGTGCTCGGCCGCCTGCTCGAAGGCGACGACGCCGGCCCGCGCGTTGTTTACCGCGATGCTTCGCAGCCGGCCACCGTGGAGCCCGGCCGCATTCCACCGGCGCTGCAGGCTTTCGCGGCCGACGCGGTCGCCCGTGCGCTGCGCGAGCCGCGCGCGCTGCAGGCCGCGCTCGGCGAAGCGCTGACCGAGCCGAAACCGCACGTGTGGTTTGCGCCCGGCGAGGCAGGAGCGCTCGAAGGCGGGGTTGTGCTCGACCCGCGCACGCGGATGATGTATGACGATGCCCATGTGTTCGTCAACGGCGAATCCTGGCGTGCCGGTGGGCGCGCCGCAAAGCTGATGCGCCGCCTGGCCGATGCGCGCCGCCTGAACGCGAGCGAACTTGCGCGCGCCGATGAGGCGGCGCGCGAACTGCTGATGCAGTGGCTGGAAGACGGCTGGCTGCAAGCGCTGGACGGGCCGGCGAAGGAGTGACGGCGATGACATCCCAAGAGCTCGAGGACGACGCGGCGCCGGCTTCGGGCGCCGACGCGATCGCTTCCCGCGACGATTTCCGGCGCGCGTTGGTAGCGGCGATCGAAGCGGCGGCGCAGCAAAGCGGCGCGACGCAACTGTGGCTGTGCGATCCGGACTTTTCGACCTGGCCGCTCGGCCAGCCCGAGGTGGTCGAGGCGCTCGCACGGTGGGCCCGCTCCCACCGGCGCCTCATGCTGTTGGCCGCCGACTACCGCGTCCTGGCGCAAGGTGCGCCGCGCTGGCACGCGTGGCGTCGTCAGTGGTCGCACATCGTTCACTGCATGCAAGTGCATGAAGAAGTCGCTGCCAGCGTGCCCACGCTGCTCTTCGCCCCCGGCCTTCGGACCGTGCGCCTGCACGACCGCGAACGCCACCGCGGCCGGGTGCTCCACGCACCGCTCGAACTGACGCACTGCGGCGAACGGCTCGACGCACTTTTGGACCGGGCCGAGGAAGCCTTGCCGGCCACCACTTTGGGCCTTTAGGACTCGGACCGGCGAGATCGAATCGCCGGGTCGCAGGACTAAGGGTAAGTCCGAGGGCGGGCTATACTTTTTGGCTTGGCTCGGACGCGGTTGCGCGTGCGAGTCTTGGTCGGAACGCGACGAAGGTCGGCGGGTTCCGCTTCTTTTCCGGTAGACCTTTGAACTCTCGATCGAGGACCTGTAAATGAACAAATCTCTCGTGCTGGCCGCCCTGGTTGCCGCCGCCGCTCTCGCCGCTTGCGGCAAGAACGAAGAAGCGGTCGTGACACCTGCTCCAGCCCCCGTGGAAGCGCCTGCTCCGGCTGCCGAAACCAGTGCTTCTGCCGCCATGGACGCCGCCTCGGCTTCGATGGACAGCGCATCGGCCGCCATGGGTTCTGCGGATGCGGCCGCCACGGCCGCCGCCGGCAATGCGGCAGGCGCTGCTTCCGAGGCCGCCACCGATGCGGCCGCTGCCGCCGCATCCGCCGCGAGCACGGCCGAAGATGCGATGAAAAAGTGATTCACTGCGGCGAGGCCCATGCCCCGCCCGGAGAAGCCGCAAAAAAGCCGCCCGAGGGCGGCTTTTTTGCGAGCATGCATCGCGTAGGGCCTGAGGGGTCAGTGCAGGTCGAGCCAGCCGAAGCCCAGGCGCGCATCCGCGACGACGATGTCTTGCGGCGTCGAGCCGAGCACATCGGCCAGGGCCACAGCCGCGAGTTCGGGTCGGTTGTTCTGCAGACTCAGGTGGGCTGCCACAACGTGACGCAGGCCGGAATGCCGGCACGCGCCGAGCACGACGGCGGCGCTTTCGTTCGCCAGATGGCCGAGCGAGCCGCCGACGCGCCGCTTGAGTGAAGCGGGGTAGCTCGAGCCGGCCAGCATGCCGCGGTCATGGTTGCATTCGAGCAGCAGCGCGTCACAGGCCTGCAGCGCGTCGATCATGTGCGGCGTGATGGAACCCGCGTCTGTGAGCACGCCCAAGCGCCGGGCACCGTCGCTGCAACTGAGCTGCAGCGGCTCGGTCGCGTCGTGGGGCACGGTGTAGGGGCGCAGTTGCAGCCCGCCGACTTCGATCGGCTCGCCGTCGCGGGCGAAATTCAGCAGACCGTCGAAGGGTTCACGCGCACCGATCGCGCGCCAGGTGCCGCGGCTCATCCACAGCGGCACGCCGTAGCGCCTCGCCACACTGAGTGCACAGCCCACGTGGTCGCCATGCTCGTGCGTCACGAACACCGCGTCGAGGCCGCCCGGCTCGACCCCGGCGCGGGCGAGCCGCAGGCCGAACTCCTTGAGCGTGAAGCCGCAGTCGATCAGCACCCGCGTGGTCCGCGTGCCGTCGCGCGACTCGATCAGGGTGGCGTTGCCGGTGCTGCCGCTGCCCAGGCTGCAAAAACGCATCATGCGGTCGCTCAGTACCTCAGTTTCGGCCGGGCCGCCCCGGCGCCACCGGGAACTTCGCTGCAAGGCATGGCCGCAAATGCCCGCAGGCCGTCATTCAGCGCAGGTCCGCGACCAGCAACTGCAGGATGCGCTGCGCCGCGTCGCCTGTCTCCGGTGCGCCCTGGTTGTTCTGCACGGTCACCAGCGTGGACTCGGCTTGCTGGCCTTTCACCGCGATGCGGTAGCGCGCCAGGGCGTTCGGGGCCCCTTCGTTCTTGCTGCCGCCGAACAGCTTGCCGAAGAAGCCGGGTTCGGGTTGGTTGCTCTTGACCGGATCGACATAGCGCACGTAATACAGGCCCTGCGTGCGGTCGCGATCCTCCACGGTGAAGCCGCTGCGGTCGAGCGCCAGCCCGACACGCCGCCAGGCCCGGTCGAAGCCGTCGTCGACCTGCAAGCCACTGCCCGGTGCGCCGTCGATCAGGCGTGCGCGGACGCTGGCCACAGCCTCCGGGGGCGCCGATGCGGCCGCGGCGGCCGTGCGCACACGCTCCTCCTCGCCGCCCAGCTTTTGCATCAGGCGCGACAACATCAGCGCTTCGAGTCCCGGATCCGCCGGCCGCGGCTGCCAGGCAGTGGAGTCCCGGCGCTCGCTGGTGTAGACCTCGACCATGCCGCGATGGCTGATGTAGACCTCCGTGCCGCCGTTGGGGGCGCGCTCGAGCCGGGTGCGGAAGCGGTCGCGCTCCCCGGTTTCGTACAGCGAATCGAACACGCGCCCGATCGTGCTGCGAATAAAGTCCTGCGGCAGATTGGCGCGGTTCTCGGCCCAGTTGGTTTCAATCACACCGGTGGCGGGCTGCTCGAGTTCGACCGAGAAGCCGCGCTCCTGCCAGAAGGCCAGGAGCTGCGGCCATAGCTGCTCGGGGCTTTGCTGCGTGGACAGCCAGCGCTGGCTGCCGGCCCGCTCGATGCGGACATCGCCGGTCACTGCAGGGGCGACCGTCGCCACCACCGGCGCCGAAGCGGCCGCAGCAGGAGCTTGCATCGTCGAAGCGCTGATCGTGCCGTCGGCCGTCTGGAAACGCGAATCGCGTTGCAACTGGCTCAGATCAGGCGGCACTTCCAGGCTCACCGTCTTGGAGCCGGTGCTCTGGTAATCGACCTTGTCGCCTTCGAAGGTCTTGTTGATCGTGGTGCAGGCCGCCAGGCCGGCAACGAACGCCAGCGGCAGCAATCGAACAAGCGAGGAATGTCGGATCAAACGTTGGCTCACGGGCGGCTCTTTCGGAAATCGGTCAGTTCGTCGCGTCGGCTCGGCCGGTGCAGCGGTATGGGACGCGCTCGGCGCGGGCAAGTTCAGCGGCCTTCGAGCAGGCCGGCCTCTTGCAGCGCCCGCTCGACGAGCGGCTGCAGGGGTGCGCTCAAGGGCGTAAGCGGCAAGCGCAGCGCGGCACCGCAATGCCCCAGCCGCTGCATCGCCCATTTCACGGGAATCGGGTTCGGTTCGCAGAACAACTGCTTGTGCAGGGGCAGCAGTTGCAGTTGGATTTCGGCGGCCAACCGCGCGTTGCCCGCGATCGCCGCCATGCAGAGCTCGTGCATCGCCCGCGGCGCCACATTGGCCGTGACGCTGATGTTGCCCTGACCGCCGAGCAGCATGAGGGCCACCGCGGTCGGATCGTCGCCGGAATACACGGCAAATCCCTTCGGCGCCTGCCTGATGAGCCAGCACGCGCGCTCGATGTCGCCGCTCGCTTCCTTCACGCCGACGATGCCCGGCACCTGCGCCAGGCGCAGCACGGTCTCGGGCAGCAAATCGGCCACCGTGCGGCCGGGCACGTTGTAGAGCACCACCGGGATGTCCACCGCTTCGGCGATGGCGCGGAAGTGCAGGTACTGGCCTTCTTGCGTGGGCTTGTTGTAGTAGGGCACGACCTGCAGGGTGCAGTCGGCCCCGACTTGCTTGGCGTACTTCGACAGTTCGATGGCCTCGCGCGTCGAGTTCGAGCCGGCGCCGGCCATGACGGGCACCCGGCCGGCCACGTGCTCGACCGCCACGCGAATGATCTCGCAGTGCTCTTCGGTGCTGACGGTGGGCGACTCGCCCGTGGTGCCGACCACGCCCAGGCAATCGGTGCCCTCGGCGATGTGCCAGTCGATCAGGCGGCGCAGCGCGGGGTAATCCACGCTGCCGTCCTCGAGCATCGGCGTGACGAGCGCAACGATGCTGCCAACGATGGGTTTCATGACGTGATCCTCGCAATCGCGGGATTTTAACCAGCCGCTGCTGACGGCTGAACGCCGTGGCTACAGCGAATATTTCGCCGGCGTCGTGGGCGAGGGCTGCTCGCGCACGGCGGCGATGCGCTGCACGAAGCGCGGCGGCGAGTCGATAAAGCCGTCTTCGAAGCCGAGCACGCGCCAGTCGCCCGCCGCGCCCTGCTGTACCGCCCTCAGCAGCTCGCCTGGGCGTAGCAGGAAGTCCGGGTTCGAAGGCTTGCCGAAAGATTCGTTGCCGATCGCGAAGGTCTCGTAAATCAGCAAGCCGCCGGGTGCGACGCTGGCGACGATGTCGGGCAGCCGGGCGCGCCACAGATAGTTCGTGACGACGACCGCGTCGAACTGCCGATCGGCGATGGGCCAGAGGCCGGCTTCGATATCGGCCACGATGGTTTCGCCCAGCGCGCGCAGCGGCTCGAGCGCCGCAGCGTCGCGGTCGATGCCGGTCAGCCGGTGACCCAGCGACGCCAGCCAGCGCAGGTGCCGGCCCGTGCCGCACGCCACATCGAGCACGCTGGCCTGGGGCGGCAACAACGCGGCCCAGCGTCGGACCCAGGGTGATGGCGCGAGGCCGGCATGCCCGGGAGTCACTTCAGAAACAGCTCCACACCCGGTTGGCCAGATCGACCATCAGGTCGGGCTGCCGGTAAGCCATGAACACACCGGCCAGCGCGCCGGCGGCAAGCGCCCAGAGCCCAGCGCGGCGAAGCGGGGTCGTCTTCATGCGCCCATCATGCCGGCTGCGCCGACCCGCGTTCGATCGCGGTTTCTCGCACCGGCAGGTTGAGCAGGGCGGCCATGACGCCGAGCCCGACCGCCAGCCACCAGACCACGTCGTAGCTGCCGGTGCTGTCATAGAGCCGGCCGCCCAGCCACACGCCGAGGAAGCTGCCGATCTGGTGCGACAGGAACACGAAGCCGCCGAGCATCGAGAAGTGCTTGATGCCGAAGATCTGCGCGACGACGGCGTTGGTCGGTGGCACGGTCGAGAGCCAAAGCACGCCCATCACGGCCGAGAAGATATAGACGCTCATCGGCGTGAGCGGCAGCAAGAGGAAGGCCACGATCGCCACCGAACGCAGCGCGTAGATCCAGCTCAGGATGAGCGGCTTGGGCAGGCGCTGGCCGAGCGATCCGGCGGCGTAGGTGCCGAACACGTTGAACAGGCCGATAAGGGCCAGCGCAGTGGTCGCCACGTCGGGCGTCAGCCCGTTGTCCCTGAGGTAGCTCGGCATGTGCACGCCGATGAACACGACCTGAAAGCCGCACACGAAATAGCCGGCCATCAGCAACTGGAAGCTGCGGTAACCGAACGCCTCGCGCACTGCCTGCCCCACGCTCTGCTGCACCCCCACGGGGGCGGGGGCGGCCGGCTCCTTCATGCCGAAGGCAAGCGGAATGATCGCCAGCGCCAGGCAGCCGAGCACGATCAGAGCCTGCTGCCATCCGAAGGCGCCGATCAGCCAGTTCTCCACCGGCACCATGAGGAACTGGCCGAAGGAGCCAGCCGCCGCGGTGATGCCCATCGCCCACGAGCGCTTCTCGGGCGCCACGTTGCGGCCGATCACGCCATAGACGATGGCATAGGTGGTGCCCGCCTGGGCCATGCCGATCATCAGGCCGGCGCTGCCGGTGAAGGCCAGACCCGAAGTGGCCAGGGCCATCAGCACCAGCCCGCCGGCATAGAGCAGTGCGCCGGCCAGCAGCACCTTGAAGGCGCCGTAGCGGTCGGCCAGCATGCCGGCGAAGGGGCCGGTCAGGCCCCACATCAGGTTCTGGATCGCCAAGGCGAAGGCGAAGGTCTCACGCGACCAGCCGCGGTCCATGGTCACCGGCTGCAGCCACAGCCCGAAGCCGTGGCGGATGCCCATCGACAGGGTGACGATGGCGGCGCCGCAGATCAGCACCTGCGTCATCGACAGTCGGTTGGCGGTCGCGACGGGTTGGCTCATGGCGAGCACTGTAGCCAAGCGGCGCCGTTCCCGCCGGCTTCATGCCTCGTGGGTTGAGCGAGGGAGCGGTGTCCCGCGTCTGCCTGCAATCCCTCAGCGATACGGCTCGCGGACCGCCAGCCGCAGCCTTTCGTTCACCTGCCGACGAGCCGCCTCAAGGCGCGCTTCATCGGGCTGCCCGGGCCGTGCGGCGGCCGGTAATCAGGCAGATGTGCGACGCCGGTCTTGCTGTGTACTGGCGGCTCGATCGGGCGTTTTTCGATGGCCAGCACACTGTCGTAGAAGTGCAGCGAATGCGTGCTGCGAGTGAAGTCGTTGACCGCCAAGCGTGCCGGCTGCCGCGAATGCCACGCGTGCAGCTGGTCGATGAGCCCCTTGCTGTATTCGATGAAGCTCGCGCCGGCACCCAAGCCGCCGCCGAACTCGCGCCGGTAGCACGTGTGCAGGTCTTCGGCCATGTACACGCCATTCGGATCGACGCGCGGGTACAGCTCCTCGAACGTTGTGCGCAACTGCCCCATCATGTGGCCGCCGTCGTCGAGCACGATGTCGATGCGAGGCATGGCCTGTGCCACCGACTGCAGGAACGCGCGGTCTTCCTGATTGCCGATAAAGATCTTCACGCGGTCTTCCTCGAGCTCGCGGCAGGCCGGGTTGATGTCGATGCCGTAGATGCGCGCCTGCGGGCCGAAGAAGTCCTTCCACATCTGCAGGGAGCCGCCCTGGTACACGCCGATCTCCAGCATGTGCACGGGCTGGCCGCGGAAGCGGGCGAAGTGGCGCTCGTAGATCTCGAAGAAGTGGTGCCACTTGTGGATCAACCTGCCTGTGTTGGCGTGGAAGTAGCGCTCGAGGTCGTTCATGGCGCGCGAGTGTAGGAGGTGGGAGGCGCTCCCTACAATCCGCCGCCTATGGCAAAGCAAGGCAAGTACGCAGAAGAATCGATCCGGGTGCTCAAGGGCCTGGAGCCCGTCAAGCAGCGTCCGGGCATGTACACCCGCACCGAAACGCCGCTGCACATCGTGCAGGAGGTGATCGACAACGCCGCCGACGAGGCGCTCGCGGGGCATGGTCAGCGCATCGCCGTGACGGTGCATGCCGACGGCTCGGTGAGCGTGGAAGACGATGGCCGCGGCATCCCGTTCGGCCTGCATCCCGAGGAACAGGTGCCGGTCGTCGAGATCGTGTTCACGCGCCTGCACGCCGGCGGCAAGTTCGACAAGGGCTCGGGCGGCGCCTACAGCTTCTCGGGCGGGCTGCACGGCGTGGGCGTGAGCGTGACCAATGCGCTGTCCACGCGGCTTCAGGTGACGGTGTTTCGCGAAGGCAGAGTCGCCACGCTGGCCTTCGGCAGCGGCGATGTGAGCGAGCCGCTGGCCACGCGCAAGGCCGGTGCTGCAGACCGCAGGCAGGGCACCAGCGTTCGGGCCTGGCCCGACCCGAAGTACTTCGACACGGTCGATCTGCCCAAGGCCGAACTGTTGCACCTGCTGCGCAGCAAGGCGGTGCTGATGCCGGGCGTGACGGTGACGCTCACCTCCGAGAAAAGCGGTGAAGTGCAGAGCTGGCAATACGAAGGCGGCTTGCGCGACTACCTGCTGCAAAGCCTGAACGCCGACCCGGTGATTCCGCTTTTCGAGGGTGCGCACTACGCCCGCGAGACCGAGACCGAGAACTTCGCGGAAGGCGAGGGTGCCGCCTGGTGCGTGGCCTTCACCGAAGAAGGCAACGCACTGCGCGAAAGCTACGTCAACCTAATCCCCACCATCGCTGGCGGTACGCACGAATCGGGTCTGAAGGACGGGCTCTTCACCGCGATCAAGGGCTTCATCGACCTGCACTCGCTCATGCCCAAGGGCGTGAAGCTGATGCCCGACGACGTGTTCTCGCGTGCCAGCTTTGTTCTCTCTGCCAAGGTGCTCGATCCCCAATTCCAGGGCCAGACCAAGGAGCGCCTCAACAGCCGCGACGCGCTGCGGCTCGTCTCGACCTATGTGCGTCCTGCCTTCGAGCTGTGGCTGAACCAGCACGTGGCCGAGGGCAAGAAGCTGGCCGAGCTGGTGATTCGTCAGGCGCAGGCGCGCCAGCGCGCGGGGCAGAAGGTCGAGAAGCGCAAGGGCTCCGGCGTGGCCGTGCTGCCCGGCAAGCTGACCGATTGCGAGAGCCGCGACCTCACGCTCAACGAGTTGTTCCTGGTGGAGGGCGATTCGGCCGGCGGCAGCGCCAAGATGGGCCGCGACAAGGAGACGCAGGCCATCCTGCCGCTGCGGGGGAAGGTGCTCAATTCCTGGGAGGTCGAGCGCGACCGCCTGTTCGCCAACAACGAGATCCACGACATCGCGGTGGCGATCGGCGTCGATCCGCACGGCGCGAACGACACGCCCGATCTGTCCGGCCTGCGCTACGGCAAGGTGTGCATCCTCAGCGACGCCGACGTCGACGGTTCGCACATCCAGGTGCTGCTGCTCACGCTGTTCTTCCGCCACTTTCCCAAGCTCATCGAAGCAGGCAACGTCTTCATCGCCAAGCCGCCGCTCTTTCGCGTCGACACGCCGGCGCGGGGCAAGAAGCCGGCCGCCAAGCTCTACGCGCTCGACGAGGGCGAGCTCACCGCCATCCTTGACAAGCTGCGCAAGGAAGGCGCCCGCGAAAACTCCTGGACCATCAGCCGCTTCAAGGGCCTGGGCGAGATGAACGCCGAGCAGTTGTGGGACACCACGCTCAACCCCGAGACGCGCCGCTTGCTGCAGGTGTCATGGGGACGGCTCGACTTCCTCGCGACCGAGGGGTCGTTCAACAAGTTGATGGGCAAGGGCGAAGCGGCCTCGCGGCGGGCCTTGATGGAGTTGCATGGGGACGAGGTGGAGGTGGACGTGTGAGTCCCGCAGCCGCCGCCACGCAGTTGCGCCTGCGTCCCACGATGCTGTCCGACCTCGACTTCGTGCTCACGGTCGAGCAGGACCCTGCCTGCCGTCCCTTCATCACACCCTGGGAGCGCACGCAGCACGAGGGCGCGGTGCGGTTTCCCGATTTCCGGCACTTCATCGTCGAGGCCGGCGCCGGCACGCAGGCGGTCGGCTTCGTGATCCTGCAGGGCTGCCGCAGCCGGCATCGCTCGATCGAGCTCAAGCGCATGGTGATCCAGGTGCAGGGGCAAGGCCTGGGGCGCGCCTGCCTGCGCATGCTCGAGCAGATCGCCTTTCGCGATCTGCATGCGCATCGCTTCTGGCTCGATGTAAAGACGAACAACGTGCGCGCCAAGGCGCTGTACGAAAGCGAGGGCTTCGTCGAGGAAGGGCGGCTGCGCGAATGCGTGCTCGACGACGAGAACGGCACGCCGGGCTACCACTCGCTGATCGTGATGTCGATGCTGGAGAGCGAATACCGCGAGCGCGCAGAGACGGAGCGCAATCGCAACGCAGGTCGATGAGCGGCGCGGCTGCGGCACGGGCCGGCCTCCTCGGCGGGTGCAGCCGATCGGGGGTTCGTCCGCATCCGTCTCATCCGTTTTGCCATGGTCTTCGTATGGCACGTCAGAACAAGGAAGGCTCGTCGGGGCCGTCGCATGGGGCGATGGCAGGAAGGCGAACCGGGCAATCGAGACAGCAATGGCACGTTCGACCGCGGCAGTAGTGAAGTGGGTGGAGCAGGGTTTCGTGCCCGACCGGGTCGTCCGGCTCGGTATTCGTCGGCTGCTCGGTGAGCGCCTGCGAGAGATCGGCGCAGGCGATGCGGCTCGAGCCGCAGAAGCCGCGCAGACTTTCGCCGACTCCCTGCGCGCCGCGCCGCTGGCGCTGCTGCCGCAGACGGCCAACGAGCAGCACTACGAGGTGCCGGCGGCTTTCTTCGCCCAGGTGCTGGGCCGGCACCGCAAATACAGCGGCTGCTGGTGGCCCGAAGGCGTGAACACGCTCGACGAAGCGGAGGCTGCCGCGCTTGCCATGACCTGCGTGCGCGCGGAGTTGACGGACGGGCAGCACATTCTCGAACTGGGCTGCGGCTGGGGCTCGCTCACGCTGTGGATGGCCGAGCGCTTTCCAGGCGCGCGGATCACCGCAGTCTCCAACTCGCACTCGCAGCGCGAGCACATCGAGGCCGAGGCGGCGCAGCGCGGCCTTGGCAACGTGCGCGTCATCACCTGCGACATGAACCAGTTCGACACCGACGAGCGCTTCGACCGCGTGGTTTCGGTCGAGATGTTCGAGCACCTGCGCAACTGGCCTGAAGCCTTCCGGCGCGTGTCCGGCTGGCTGGCGCCCCAGGGGCGCTTCTTCATGCATGTGTTCGCGCACCGCAGCACGCCCTATGCGTTCGAGGAGCGCGATGCGAGCGACTGGATGAGTCGCCATTTTTTCTCGGGCGGCATGATGCCGAGCGACGACCTGCCGCTGCAGTTCCAGCAGCACCTCGGCCTCGTGCGACGGTGGCGTTGGGACGGCACGCACTACCAGCGCACGGCGCAGGCCTGGCTCGCCAACATGGATGCGCGCCGTGCCGCCGTCTGGCCGGTGCTGGAGCAGACCTACGGGCGTGCCGGCGCCTCGGTGTGGTGGATGCGCTGGCGGCTGTTCTTCATGTCCTGCGCCGAGCTGTTCGGCTATGACGGTGGCCAGCAATGGTGGGTCAGTCACTATCTGTTCGAGCGGCGCTCATGAGGCCCGCGTCATTCGCTCGAACCGCACAAGCGCGCGTCCGGGAGCATGGCGGTGAGTGAGTGGGTTTCGGCACTCGGCGGCATCGGCACATCGGGCGGCTGGCACGCAGCTCTGCTGGGCTTGGCGGCCAGCGCCGTGATCGCGCTGCTGACGTGGTTCGCGAGTCTGGCTTACCGAGACGTGAGCCTGGTGGACCGCGTGTGGTCGCTATGCATCGTCGGTGCCGGCATCGCCTACGCGGCCGCATTGCCGCAAACGGGACCGCGCGCCGCCTGGATGCTCGCCGTCGCGGGCCTGTGGGCGCTGCGGCTGTCGCTCTACATCACTTGGCGCAACTGGGGCGAGCCGGAAGACCGCCGCTACCAGGCAATCCGCGCGCGCAACGAGCCGCATTTCGCGCTCAAGAGCTTGATCCTCGTGTTCGCGTTGCAGGCCGTGCTGGCGTGGGTTGTCTCGGCGCCGCTGCTGGCCGGCGTTGCCGCTCCGGCGGCATGGTCGGCGCTGGACACGGCCGGCCTGTTGCTCGCCGCCTTCGGCCTGATTTTCGAGGCCACGGCCGACTGGCAGATGGCGCGCTTCAAGGCGGACCCCGCCCAGCATGGGCGCGTGATGGACCGCGGCCTGTGGCGCTACAGCCGCCATCCCAACTACTTCGGCGAGTGCTGCGTTTGGTGGGGCCTTTACCTCATGGCGCTTGCGGCCGGTGGCGCTTGGAGCATCGTCTCGCCGCTGCTCATGACGGTGCTGCTGCTGAAAGTGTCGGGCATCAGCCTGTTGGAGAAGGACATCGGCGAGCGCCGCCCGGCTTACCGGGATTACGTGGCGCGCACCAACGCCTTCGTGCCAGGGCCGCCGCGGAAGGCTGCATCGTGACGCGTCGCGTGCGCTGCGGCCTGCACGTCGCGCTCCGGATGGGGGATGCACGGGCCGGTGCTGTCGTCGGTCGGCTCAGGGGTGTCGCGGCGTTTTCAGTGCTGGCGTTGTCGGCCGCGGCGGCCTGCGGGCAAGGCCCGTCGACGCAGTCGGGTGCGTCTGCGTCGGTAACGAATGAGGCCGGGGCTGTGGCGACGGTGGCAAACGCCGGCCCATGGAAGTTCCGTGTGCTGCTCGACGGCCAGCCCATCGGCCATCACCGGTTCACCCTGCAGCAGCAGGGCGACGCCCGCACGCTGAAGAGCGAAGCGAGCTTCGACGTCAAGCTGTTCGGCTTGACCGTATACAGCTACCGCCACACGGCCACGGAGCGCTGGCAGGGCGGCTGCCTCACCGCGCTCGACGCCCGCACCGACGACGACGGCAGTGTCTCCATCGTCCAGGCCCGCCGCGAAGGCAAGTCGCTGACTGTCGCCGGCACGCAAGGCAGCCGCTCGCTCGAAGGCTGCGTGCTGAGCTTCGCCTACTGGAACCCTTCGATGCTCGATCAGACCCGCCTGCTCAATGCGCAGACCGGCAAGGAAGAGGCGGTACGCATCGAGTCGCTCGGCATGAAGAACATCGAAGTGGCCGACGGCAGCATGCCGGCGCGGCATTACCGCATCACCGGCGTCGATCGGCCGATCGAACTCTGGTACTCGCAGCAGGGGGACTGGCTGGCGCTCGAGTCCACCGTGTCGGGCGGACGCCGGCTGAGCTATTGGCGCGAGTAAGCAAAGCAAGAGCGGCGGTTCTTCCGGGTTTGCCGACCTTCCGTCTGGTCGGCAACCTGGGCGCGACATACAATTTCCCTGACCAAGTATGGTCAACACGAGACACTCGCCATGCAAGTCAACATCTACGAAGCGAAGACCCATCTCTCGCAATTGGTCGATGCCGTTCACAACGGCGAGACGGTGATCATCGCCAAGGCCGGAACGCCGATGGCAAAGTTGGTTCCCTTGAACGACGGGCCCAAACCTAGGGTCAGGTTCGGCCTGATGAAAGGCGAGTTCATGGAAGCGGCAGACTTCGACGATCCGCTTCCGGACGACCTGCTCGCAGCTTTCGAAGGCCGTGACGTTTGAAGCTGCTGCTCGACACCCACATCTTCCTGTGGATGTTGCGCGATGCGCGTGAGCTGAGCGCACAGGCGCGCAGGCTGATCGTCGCTGCTGATGAACTGCATGTCAGCAGCGTCTCCCTCTGGGAGGCTGCAATCAAGGCCGCGGCCGGCAAGCTGACGATCGACATGCCCCGCATGGAAGCCCAGTTGCTGGCGACCGGCTGCCGCCCTTTGCCGATGACGTGGGCTCACGCATTGGCCTACCGCGATTTGCCGCCGCTGCATCGCGACCCGTTCGACCGCATGCTCGTCGCACAGGCCATGAGCGAACCGCTGCACCTGCTGACCCACGACGCTGCCCTCGCGGCCTATTCCCATCTCGTCACCGTTGCCTGAATGAACGACCTGTTTGCCCCCTTGCCGCCCGAAGCGGGCGATGCCATCACGCTGGCCGACTACGCCGAGCGCGCCTATCTCGAATACGCGCTGTCCGTCGTGAAAGGCCGCGCGCTGCCCGACGTGTGCGACGGTCAGAAGCCCGTGCAGCGCCGCATCCTCTACGCGATGGAGCGCCTGGGCCTGGCCTTCACCACGCCCGGCGGCCCGAAGGCGATGAAGAGCGCGCGCGTGGTCGGCGACGTGCTCGGCCGCTACCACCCGCACGGCGACACCGCCGCCTACGACGCGCTGGTGCGCATGGCGCAGGATTTCTCGCAGCGCTATCCGCTCATCGACGGACAGGGCAACTTCGGCTCGCGCGATGGCGACGGCGCGGCGGCCATGCGCTATACCGAAGCGCGCCTGGCGCCGATCACGCGGCTGCTGCTCGACGAGATCGACGAAGGCACGGTCGATTTCATCGCCAACTACGACGGCTCGACGCAGGAGCCGCGCCAGTTGCCCGCACGCCTGCCGTTCGTGCTGCTCAACGGCGCCAGCGGCATCGCGGTCGGACTCGCCACCGAAGTGCCGAGCCACAACCTGCGCGAGGTCGCAGCCGCCGCGATTGCGCTCGTCAAGAACGAGAAGCTGACCGACGACGAGCTTCATGCATTGCTGCCTGGCCCTGACTACCCGGGCGGCGGCCAGATCATCAGCGGTGACGCCGACATCCGCGAGGCCTACCGCACGGGCCGCGGCTCGCTCAAGGTGCGCGCACGCTGGAAGATCGAGGATCTGGCGCGCGGCCAGTGGAATCTCGTGGTCACGGAGTTGCCGCCGGGCGTGAGCACGCAGAAGGTGCTCGAAGAGATCGAGGAACTCACCAATCCCAAGGTGCGGGCCGGCAAGAAGGCCGTTTCGGCCGAGCAGGCACAGCTCAAGACGACTGTGCTGACCGTGCTCGACGCGGTGCGCGACGAGTCGGGCAAGGAGGCCGCGGTGCGGCTGGTGTTCGAGCCCAAGAGCCGCGCGGTCGAGCAGCAGGAGCTGATCAACGTGCTGCTGGCGCACACCAGTCTTGAAACATCCGCACCGATCAACCTGACGATGGTCGGCGCCGACGGCCGGCCGACGCAGAAGTCGCTGCGGCAGATGCTGGTCGAGTGGATCGGCTTTCGCCTCGCCACCGTGCAGCGGCGCACGAGGCACCGGCTCGGCAAGGTGCTGGACCGCATTCACATCCTCGAAGGGCGGCAGCTCGTGCTGCTCAACATCGACGAGGTGATCCGCATCATTCGCGCGGCCGATGAGCCCAGGCCGGCGCTCGTGGAGCGCTTCGGGCTGAGCGAGCGCCAGGCGGAAGACATTCTCGAAATCCGCCTGCGCCAGTTGGCGCGGCTGGAGGCGATCAAGATCGAGCAGGAGCTCAAGGACTTGCGAGTCGATCAGGGCAAGCTCGAGGACATCCTGAACAGCCCGGCCGCGCTGCGGCGCACAGTGGTCAAGGAGATCGAGGCCGATGCCAAACAGCATGGCGACGAGCGCCGCACCCTGATCCAGGCCGACAAGCGGGCGGTGGCGGAAGTCAGGGTGATCGACGAGCCGGTCACGGTGGTGATCAGCGCCAAGGGATGGGTGCGGGCGCGCCAGGGCCACGGGCACCCCGTGGCGAGCTTTGCCTTCAAGGCGGGCGATTCGCTCTACGGCACGTTCGAGTGCCGCACCGTCGATGCGCTGCTGGTTTTCGGCTCCGCGGCGAACGGCGCGGGCCGCGTGTACAGCGTGCCAGTGGCGGGCTTGCCGAGCGCGCGCGGCGATGGCCAGCCGATCACCTCGATGATGGATCTGGAAGCCGGCACCCAGCCGCTGCACTATTTCGCCGGCCCGGCCGATGCGACCCTGCTGCTCGCCAACACCGGCGGCTACGGCTTGCTCGCCAGGGTGGGCGATCTGGTCGCCCGCCAGCGCGGCGGCAAGAGCTTCCTGAGCCTGGCCGAGGGCGACAAGCCGCTGCCGCCGAGCCGCGCCGACGGCGCCGCGCAGGTGGCCTGTCTGAGTCTGTCCGGCCGCCTGCTGGTGTTTGCGATCGATGACCTCAAGCTGCAACCGAAGGGCGGGCGCGGCCTGACCTTGATCGATCTGGAAGCCAGGGATGCGCTGGTCAGCGTCGCCGCGTTCGAGAAGACGCTCCGGGTGCTGGGCAGCGGCCGCGGCGGCAAGGCCAAGGACGAAACGCTGGGCGCCGCCGCGCTGGCGGTCTACCGCGGTGTGCGCGCCCGCAAGGGCAAGCCGGCGGATATCGGCTTCAAGCCGACCCTGCTGCTGCGCACCTGAGCCGTGCTTCCGCCTGGCGAGCAATGACGGACAGGGCGCTTGTTTTGTCCGCCGAGCCGTTGACGGGCGGCGGCGATGAGGTCACTTGCCGCGTGCCACCGGCCTTGCTCGCTTGGCCGCGGTCACGCCGGGTTTGGTCGCTGCAGACGTTGAAACCGACGGCTCGGCCGGCCGTGCGCTGACCCGGCGGCGGCGTGCCGGTTGTTCCGGTCGCGCGACGCTGGGCTTATCGCTTTTGGCGGGCTTCGGCGGCGTCACCACGCCGGCCGGCGGCTGCATCGGCACGCTCGGCCACAGAGAGCGCCAGTAACGCCACCAGTCCTCCGTGGCATGGGCCGTGTGTTGCCAGACGGCGCGCTGCGCCTCGGCTATGGCTTGCGGCGACCACAGCGCCGCATCTCGTCGCGATTCGGCTTTCGGCGTGGCAGTGCCGTTATCGGGCGGGTTGGGAAACCAGAAACGCCAGGGGGTCATGCTCGTCTCCTGCGGCGCGCGTTGCGCCGGTGACTAGCTTAGGCCTTGCGCAGGACGATGTCTCGAACCCGGGAACCAGGTGCGGGTTTGACGCGACAGTGTCAGCCTCGCGACCTGTCCCGTCTCGCTGCATCAGCGTAGCTTGCGGTCCCGCAACAGGAGCAAAGCGGTCAGCGCGATCACTGCAAACAGCGCGCCGCTCCACACCTCGAAGGGCAGGCCGAGCAAGCGCGCGCTGGCAGCCTCCATGCAGGTGGCGGTGACCTGGAACAGGAAGGGCAGTGCGGTTTCCAATCCGGTTGCACTCAGGAAACGATCGGCCATCGTGAAGGCGCAACTCGCGTCCTTGGCGGCAACCTGGTGCTGGAACACCGCCGAGGCGATGCCGCCGAGCGCGAGCGCCAGCACGCCGAGAGTGCTCAGCAGGCTGGCCGTGCGCGACGCCAGGGCCCAGCCGATCAATGCGACCACCGCAATTGCGAGGTACAGCACGCGCTGAAAGATGCACCACGGGCACGGCCGCATGTCGAACGCGTGCTGCGCGACCAGCGCGCCCCCCACGGCGAGCAGGCAGACCAGCGCGATCAAAGCCAGCACACCGCGCGGCATGCGGTGAAACACGCTGCCCCGTGGTTTCATTGCACCTCGGCGATCAACTCGATCTCCACGCAGGCGCCCATCGGCAGCTGCGCCACACCGAAAGCGCTGCGGGCATGCGCGCCGCGCTCGGCGCCGAACACCTGCACCATCAGCTCCGACGCGCCGTTGGTGACCAAGTGGTGTTCGGTGTACGTGCCGCTGCTGTTGACCAGGCTCAGCAGCTTCACGATGCGCCGCACGCGCTCGAGGTCGCTTACGGCAGCTTGCAGAGTGCCCAGCAGATCGATCGCCACGGCGCGGGCGGCGGCCTTGCCGGCTTCAGTCGCCATGTCGGTGCCGAGCTGGCCGACCAGCGGCTTGCCGGCCTGCCGGGCGATGTGGCCAGACAGGAACAGCAGATTGCCGCTCTGAACGAAAGGCACGTAAGCGGCAGCCGGAACGGCCACTGGCGGCAGCTCGATGCCGAGCTCGGCAAGGCGTTGTGCAATGGTCATGATGGGGGCTCCTGAACGGGG
>NZ_JACDCW010000141.1 GCF_013817345.1 Methylibium sp. | reverse complement strand
TCGCGGTGCTCGGTGACCCAGGCGTTGCTTGCATCCATCGCGAACCACGTTGGCACGCAGCCGGGCTGCAGCGTGTTTGCCATCGCAACGCAGGACGGATCCTCGGCATTCAGCACGGCGGCGCGCGCGGCGCAACGTGCGACCAGGCCCTTGACGACGGCGAGGTCGGCCAGCGTCTCGACACCATCGAGACCGAGGTGGTCGGCCGAGACGTTGAGGACGACGCCGACATCGCAGCGGTCGAAGGCCAAGCCGCGCTTGAGGATGCCCCCGCGCGCCGTCTCGAGCACCGCGGCGTCGACCCCATCGTCGGTGAGTACCCGGCGCGCCGACCAGTAGCCGGTGCAGTCGCCGCGCTCGATCACGCGCTCGCCGATGTAGACGGCCTGCGTCGTCGTCGTGCCGACCGTGGACCGGCCGGACTGAGCGGTGCGCAAGGCGTATGCAAGGAGCTGGGCGGTCGTCGTCTTTCCGTTGGTGCCGGTGATGGCGACGGTCGGAATGCGGCCGTTCGCGCCCTCGGGAAACAGGGTCTCGAGCTGGCTGCGTGCTCGGGCAACGGGCGACGAGCGGTCGCTCTTCGCGTCTGCCGACTGCGTGCCGTTACCGGCTTCGAAGCGGCGCTGGCGGCAGCCCCAGCCAAGCTGGAAGCGGCGCTCGGCGTCCTCGAGGCGAAGCACGGGAATGCCCCGCGCCGAGGCTATCTCGATAAGGGCCCGGCTGGCAGCGTCGATGGCCCGCGCCGCGACCAGCGAGCGCAGCGCGTCGAGTCGGGGCCCGAGATCGAAGTCGTCGTCGGCGGCCCAGGCCGACACCGCATGGATGGCCACCGCCATGGCCTGTTCGGCGACCGCCTCGTGTTCGTAGCCGCAGGCGATCCAGTGCTGGCCCGGCCGGCCCAGGACCGGCAGCGCGCGGCTGAAGGCGACGGGCGTGCCCGCTCTGCTCTGCAAGCCGCCAGCGACCGCGCCGACCACATCGGCGAGGCCGCGAGCCGGCCATGGCAAGGCGCCGTCAGGCCGGGCGAGCGCGGGCAGGGCGGCGAGCAGGCGCGCCTCGAAGCCGGGCAGCGCGCTCGGCGTGACGTCGGAGAGCGCCTCGAGGTCGACGATGCTCAGCACGCAAGGCTGCATCGAGTGCACGTTCGGGCCGCGCAGGAAGCGGCTGGAGACGATCTTCACGGTCGCCTTGCGGTGACGAGGACGGCAGCGATGCGATCGGCCTCGGCGTAGGCCGGCTCGAGCAGTTCTTCGCCGAAGACGTCGGGGTCGAGCTCTACATCGATCGCTTCGAGGCGGTCTTCCTGCAGCTTCGGCTTCACCACGGCGCGGAAGCGGTGGACGCCATCGACGATGGCCGAGCCGGTGTAGAGCAGCAGCGCACCCCCGGGTGCTAAGACGATAGCAGGCCACGTCGGCGATAGCTTGGCCAGGCACTCGCCGAGGCCGCCGCCGCCGTGGCGGTAGACGCGCTTGCCGCGGTCGAGCAGGTACGGCGGGTTGCCGACGATGAGATCGAACCCGCCGTCAAGGGTCGAGAGCAGGTCGGAGCGGCGCTGCCTCACGCGGGTGGCGCCAGCCAGCCGCGTTGACGGCGGTAAGCCGCAAGGCCGCATCGTTGATGTCGACGGCGTGGACGTCGGCGTCGGGCCGCGCCAGCGCAATGACCACCGCGCCCCGGCCGGCGCCGCAGCAGATATCGACGGCGCGGCGGACTGTCCGGCCGCCGGCGAGATGGACGTCGATGGCGGCGGTGAAGCGATAGGTGTCCGGCCCGAAGAAGACGGCATCGTCCTGGTTCGTCGGATAGGCAGAGTGAAAGTACAGCCAGTTAACGTCGAGGCGCGTGCGCTGTTGCGCCAGCCGCTGCCATGCGGCACGAGCACACCGGCCGCCCAGCCGGCTCTGGCGCGGTCTGCTTCGATACTCGTCATGCCGCCCCGCGGATTCCCTCTGATGACCTGTGGGCGGTCTCGCGCTTGCCCGCGCGTAGTAGAAGCCATCCGCCCACCAGCATCGCAGCGCCCCACGCCAGAAATCCAAGGTCCCAGTAGATCCACTGGTTTGGCGGGACGGTTTCGTTAACGTGGTGGATCCCAAGCAGGTGGTGGTTCACGATCCCCTCGCCAACATTGAAGATGCCGAATCCCATCAGCATCGAACCTACCAGCATCTTCCCGGACCACCACCGGTGGCGCCGGTGGGCGGCGAGCCACAGCAGCAGCAGCCCGACCCCGACGAAGACGTAGGTCGAAGCGTGGAAAATGCCGTCCCACAAGGTGTTGACCTTCAGGTTGTGCACGCTGTCCGGCGGGTACCCTGCACTGGTCAGCATGTGGTGCCACTGTAGGATCTGGTGCAACACGATGCCGTCGAAAAATCCGCCTAGGCCCAGACCGAACCATATGCCGGGCGCAGTAGGAAACCCAGAGTTCACGTCGTTCATGTTTGCGCTCTTGCCTGTGAGGTTAGTCGCACCGATGCCCGGCGTTTGGCTCTGCCGGAAGAGGAATCCGCGTCAGCGTGAGCAGCAGCCTTGGGCGCTGCCTGAACGGCTGCATTCTGCGACGTGATCGCGGCCGCGGCGACACCCGGCTCGTCGACCGCACCGACGCGGCGATCAACGAGGCGATCGCAGCCGATCCGGGCGTGCACAACGTGACGATCACCGTGCCGACGATGCGCACCCGGGCGGGGGGTGTCAGGATTCAAACGCCGAACCAACGTCGTGGCACTTCCCCAACGACGCGGCCATCAGACGATTGGTCGGCGCCATGATGATCAAGCAGGACGACGAGCGGTTGCTCTCAACCGCAGATACATTCAGCTTGAGGGCCTGCAAACCCTCAGCGATACTGTTCCGAAATCTGCCACGGTCCACTTCCGCAGACGGCGTCGTTCGGTAGGCGAGGGTCGAACGTCAGCAGCCATTAGGTTCCTGCCGATCCCCGATTCGCCTCGAACGTCGGCAGATGGGCGGGAACGCCAGTTCCCGGCGGCGCCGGGGTGCTGACACTCTGGCAACGAGGTTGAACCGGGGAGGTCAGCTTGCTTGCGCGCCCGCGAACTCACAGTGCCGGCCTATTCCGTTGAAGAACTCGATTTAAGAATGAGCTTTTGAGGCTTTTCCTCTGCTGAAGCCAATGACGATGAGGCGAGGGAACGGCTGATCGGGGTGTCTCGGATCCGCAGCCTCTTCAGGCTGGCATCGCAGCCGCGTTTTGTTGTCCTTCGAACAACCTTTTTGCCATTCTTCGCAGGTTTTGAGCTGTCGCGGCCAACAGGAACTCGTCATGCGCGCCGGTCAGTCCTCTCAGGCGCAGCCGGTCCAGTTTGAGGATGCGTTTGAGATGTGCGAACAGCATCTCGACCTTCTTTCGATCACGTCGCGACTGCTTGTATCGCGGCGTGGTGGCGATCTCGCGCGCGACCTCCCTCGAGCGCTCGTGCACGCTGCGCATGATTCTGCGGTTGGGCATGATCGGGGAACACTGTTGCTTCATCGAGCATCCAGTGCAGTCGTGTTGGCTGGCGCTGTACAGGATCGTTCCGGCCTTGATGATGTGATCGCGTGGCTGGGTGAACTGGCGTCGATCGCTGAGGAGCGCATGTCCTTGCGGGCAGCGGTATTCGTTGGCGTGCTCATCCCAGACGAACTCGCTGCTCGACAGCGTGCCATCCTTGCGTTCACTCCTGTCCCACACGGGCACATGTAGCGCGATGCCCTTGTCTTGCACCATCCACCCGAGCATGGGTGCGGTGCCGTAGGCGGTATCGCCCACCAGGCGTTCCGGCTTCATTCCGAAGCGCTGTTCCACGCGGTTGATCATCGTCTTGGTCGATTCGACCTCCTGCGTGCGATGCGCCGGCGTGGCCTCGACATCCACGATGATCCCGGCGTCCAGATCGATCAGGTAGTTGGTCGAATAGGCATAGAACGCTGGCCCGCCCGGCGCGGCGGTCCAACGCGCCGCGGGGTCAGTCAGCGAGACATTCTTGCCCGGCACAGGCGGCTCTGGTGGCTCTGCGTCGTCGTCACCCGTCGGGTTGAACTCTTCGAGCGCGTCGAGGTACTCACGCATGGCTCGGCTCGTTCCCGCGTCCTTGCGCCAGTCGGTGGTCTCGGATCCAGGAACACCACGCGCTCGGCTCGCGTCAGCCTTGATGACGCTGGCATCAATCGCGAATCCTTCTCCGCGGACCAGGCCTTCGCTCATGCATCTGCGCAGCACGCTCTCGAACATATAGCGCAAGGCGTCGCTCTCGCGGAAGCGACCGTGCCGATTCTTGGAGAAGGTCGAGTGGTCGGGCACTGCATCTTCGAGATCGAGTCTGCAGAACCATCGATAGGCCAGGTTCAGATGGACCTCCTCGCACAGGCGGCGCTCGGAGCGGATACCGAAGCAGTAGCCGACGATCAACATGCGCATCATCAGTTCAGGGTCGATCGATGGCCGGCCTGTGCGGCTGTAGAACGGCGCAAGGTGGGTACGCAGTTCACCGAGGTCGAAGAAGCGATCGATACTCCGCAGCAAGTGATTGCGCGGGACGTGATCGTCGAGATTGAATGAGTAGAAGAGTCTGTCCTGGCTGCCACCCTGTTGACCCATCATCGCGATGTGCTCCCGTCAATCGGTTGCCATCAACATAGATCAAATGTCTAAAACTGTCAGGGAGTTTTTCAACAGAACAGGCCATGACCGGTCCTTCAGGTTGCCGGCCTCAATGGCAGCTCAAGACTCGCAGTAGTGGAATGGACTGTGCCCGATCAAATGGGCCGACAATCGAGGCCACCACGATTGCGCTGCTGCACAGCGAACTGCCTGCTGGTGGACCGTCATCGTACGGTCGACCCGCGGCACTGTGTTCAGCGATCCTCTCCCGGCGGCAGCATCAGCGCGTTACGCTCGCGCCAGATCTCCTGCACGAATGGATCGGTCAACCCATACAGCCCATGGCCGCGGCGCATCACGACGTTGGCGACCATCAGCTCATTGAGTACCGCTTGAACCTCGTCGGCGCGAACATCACGACCAAGAACTTGCGCGTAGCCGGCCAGCGAATCCGCCGAGAACAAGCCCTTGGCGTCGCCGTCGACGCCGGCCACTCGCTCGAATACGGCCGTGGCCAGGGCTCCAAGCTGCTCGACTTTCATGATCTCCACGTCTGCCGCAGTGGAGCGCAGCGTGCCCGCAATAACCGGCAGGAAGTCATTGGGGTCGCCACCGGGCGGCAGGAGAGAACGCAGCTCTCGCAAAGCTCGCAGCATCTCCTCGGGTCGAGCGCCGAGAGTGCGGAAGGCCTGCGTGGCCACCTCCAGGCTGGGCTGGGTCGCTAAGCCCTCAATGCGCAGCCGCTCGAACAGGTGCGCTACGTAGTCTGCATCGAGGACGGGGTAGGCAATCGATGTGGCACCTGCGAAGGCCTGATTCCGGCGAGCCGTCAGTTCGCTCACAAGCGCCCGGTGCGAGCCGGTACCAACGAAGATGAAGTGGCCCGGTGTCCCTGGTCTCGGGTTGATCGCGTCCCGCGCAGCCTTCAACGCGAGCAGCATCTTGTTGCCCTCGTCGGAGGTGATCGCGTGCTGAATCTCGTCGACGATCAACACGATGTCTCCGTGCGCCTGGTCCACCACTTGCGTGAATGCTTCCGCCAGCGTCGCGCCGCCTTCGGTGCCGACGCTCTCGACCTTGAAGCCGAACTTGAAACCCGCGACGGCGATCTCGGCGTTGCGCAGCTTCTTGAGCCGCTCGGCGATAGCACCAGTGGGCGTCTGCACTTCTTGAAGCGCGCGGCGGATGGCGGCGTGCACCAAGGTGGCCGGATTCGCCTGCGTGTTCGACCACAGGTCCACATAGATCACCAATGCGCCGGCGGCCTCAAGCGCGGGTACCAAGTCCGCCTGCAGGAAGGTGGTCTTTCCGGTGCGCCTCGCGCCGGAGATGAACAGGCCTGATCGCAGGCCTTCGTCCAGGACCCCGGGGCGAAGCAGCTGCTGTGCGATCTGCTGGGCGAGGGCGGTGCGGTGAAAGATCCTGTCCATTGGGGAATTTTAGCTGAGGATGATAATTAGTCAAATTTCCTAAAACTCCCTACAAGCACAGCCACGCTCTGGACCACCTCAGACATCCGAACGTGAGCGTACTCGCGCCGGGTGCCGCCAAACTACTGGGCTCCAACGCGTCCGGCCGAGGTCCTGCCGCCACTTGTTCGTGTCGCCGATCCAGGCCTCCACCTCGTTGGCAGGCCGGAAAGCTACGCGATAGGGCAGACGAATCGAGGATCAGCACGTTGTCGCTGTGCTGGAGATCAGCAAGGGACTTCGCCGGGGTCTGGGTCCCTCGACGGGGTCCCCTTGTTCGTCATGGGTTCTACAACGATTTGGACCCCTAGACAGGCGCGGATCTCTTGGGCACCTCGCTGAGTGGAAAAGGCTTGCACTGTCGGGCAGCACCAACCAGTATTTGCGGGCACCGACCACGCTGCCTGCCTGCCAGGACCCCGGGCCATTAGGCCCGACATGGCGGCAAGGGGCAGTGGTCACGGGCATATGAGGCCTACTTGCTGCGCTTGGGCGCCGGCGCCTTGGAGCCGGAGCCCTTCAATGCCTCGGCGTTTCTCTTGGCACCCATCGGGTCGGTCGATTGCACGGCCTGGGCCTCCTCTAATACTGGATGGATGTACAGTATCCAGACGAGTCAGCCCGGAGGTTTCCATGAACGAGTCGCAATGGATCGCTCGATGCGCGCTGCGCCTGCGTGAGGAGTGGCCACGCCTGGCGGGCGCTGACTTGGCCGAGGTGGCAGCAGAGCTGTGGGCTCAAGAGCGCTGGCGAACTCTCGAGCCTGAAGAGGCCGCCACGGCGTGGCTGCGCCAAGGCATTCCGACCATCGTGTAAGCGAGCTGCCTGTAGAAAGGCTGAGATCAGCCGCCGCCTGATCACCCACACCGGCCGCCGCCGACCTCAGGCCATCTTCACGGCGGTCCCGCTGACCGAAGGCCGCGGTGACCTGGAGGGCGGGGCCGTGACGGCAGGGCGGTCGGCCTCCGGGTCAGGGCCGTCGGCGCGTCCGCCGTGAAGCACCAATGCCTGAGCGCAACGGTGCGACTGCGAACAAATCCCTTCGGTAGGCAGTCAATTAAGACCCCCGTGCCTTATCGCCGGAACGAGGCGCCCCTCAGTCGGTGCGGAAGGCTTGCGGCGGGGCTTCTGGCTGACCTCGCTCGATGCGCTCGTACTCTGAGATTACCTG
>NZ_JACDCW010000140.1 GCF_013817345.1 Methylibium sp. | reverse complement strand
GGCTCGATGCCTGCGTGACTCCGTTCTCTTTCCTTAATAGAGAACGAGCGCTGCCTGAGCAAAGCCGCGGGCGGGCGGCGGCCACGAGCCCGAGCAGCGCAGCGAAGTCGGCCCGCCGGGCCGACCGCCGCACTGAAGCGGAGCCCGCCGCCCGTCCGCGGCTTTGCTCACACACAACCCCCGCAAACCGACAGCAACGCGCGTCTAACGTCCGCAACGGGCCGGTTGCAAACTTTCGCCCTGGTCTGCGTCCCATGCGCCGAGGGTCGCGTGACGCGCGGTGGAGCCACTGAGATGGAGCGCGCTCCCTCGCTGCAGATCCTGAACGACCCGCGCGCGCTCGACATCGCGCAGGCGCTGATCCAGGGCTTCGACCGCCACTACACGCTCTTTCGCCAGACCAGCGCCGAAGCCAAGCAGCGTTTCGAGGCGGCCGACTGGCATGGGCAGCAGCGCGCGCAGGCGATGCGCATCGAGTTCTACGACGCGCGGGTCGGCGAGGCTGCCGAGCGGCTCGAGACCGAATTCCAGGTGAGCATGCTCTCGCGCGAAACCTGGCAGCAGGTCAAGCTCTACTACATCGGCCTGCTGATCGATCACCACCAGCCCGAGCTGGCGGAGACTTTCTTCAACTCGGTCACCACCCGCATCCTGCACCGCAGCTACTTCCGCAACGAGTTCATCTTCGTGCGCCCCGCGGTCAGCACCGAGTACATCGAGAACGACGAGCCGACGGCGCAGCCGACCCACCGCGCCTATTACCCGAGCCGCGAGAACCTGCGCGAGACGCTGCTGCGCATCGTCGACAACTACCGGCTCGACCGCGAGTTCGAAGACCTGGGCCGCGACGTCGAGTTCGTGCTGGCGGCACTGCAGAACCAGCTCGGCGAAGTAAAGCTGCGCGCCAACTTCCAGATCCAGGTGCTGTCCAGCCTGTTCTTCCGCAACAAGGGCGCCTACCTCGTTGGCAAGTACATCAACGGCTTTCACGAGACCGGCTTCGCGCTGCCCATCCTGCACAACGCGCGCGGGCAACTCGTCATCGACGCGGCGCTGTTCGGCGAGGACGACCTGCTCTTGCTGTTCAGCTTCGCGCGGGCTTACTTCATGGTCGAGATGGAAATTCCTTCGGCCTACGTGCATTTCCTGCGCAGCCTCATGCCGAGAAAGCCGCGCTGGGAGCTTTACAACGCGCTCGGTCTGGCCAAGCAGGGCAAGAACGTCTTCTACCGCGACTTCCTCTATCACCTGCGCCATTCGTCCGACAACTTCCGCATCGCGCCCGGCATCAAGGGCATGGTGATGCTGGTGTTCGACCTGCCGAGCTTTCCGTTCGTCTTCAAGGTCATCAAGGACTTCTATCCGCCGCAGAAGGAAACCACGCGCGACCAGATCAAGGGGAAGTATTTGCTGGTCAAGAGCCACGACCGCGTGGGCCGCATGGCCGACACGCTGGAATACAGCGACGTGGCCTTTCCGCGCCAGCGCTTCGACGAGGAACTGATCGCCGAGTTGAAGCACTTCTGCCCCAGCCTGCTCGTCGAGGAGGGCGACAGCCTGGTGATCCACCACGTCTACATCGAACGGCGCATGATCCCGCTGAACATCTTCCTGCAGGAAGCCTCGCCGGAGCAGCTCTCCCATGCCGTCGTCGAGTACGGCAATGCCATCAAGGACCTGGTCTCGGCCAACATCTTTCCGGGCGACATGCTCTGGAAGAACTTCGGCATCACCCGCAACGGCAAAGTCGTGTTCTACGACTACGACGAGATCGAATACCTCTCCGACTGCAACTTTCGCAAGGTGCCCGAGCCGCGCAACGAGGAAGAGGAGATGTCGGGCGAGGTCTGGTATTCGGTCGGTGCGAAGGACGTGTTTCCGGAAACCTTCGAGCCCTTCCTGCTCGGCAACCCCGCCGTGCGAGAGGTGTTCATGCGGCACCACGCCGATTTGCTCGATGCGGCCTTCTGGCAAAGCCACAAGGACCGCATCCTGGCCGGCCACGTGCACGACGTTTTTCCCTATGCGCGCAACAAGCGTTTCCGCCGTCGCGGCGACTCTCCGTTCAGCAGCTTCCAGGCCGGTGACGGGCTGCCGCCGGCCGCTGCGGCAGGGCACCCGGAGCTTGATCGCAACCCAATCTGATCCGCGGCTGCGGGCAGCTTGTCTTCTGTCTCAGACTTCGTTTTTCTTTCCGCTTCTCTTTCCTTACACATAGGAGCTGTGATGTCCTCGTCCCACCCGGACCCCATCGTCATCGTTTCCGCCGCCCGCACGCCGATCGGTGGCCTGCTCGGCGACTTCTCGACGCTCGCGGCGTGGGAGCTCGGCGCCGTCGCGATCCGCGCCGCGGTCGAGCGTGCGGGCGTGCCCGGCGACGCGGTCGATGAAGTGCTGTTCGGCAACTGCCTGATGGCCGGCCAGGGCCAGGCGCCTGCGCGCCAGGCGATGCGCAAGGCCGGCCTGCCCGATTCCGCGGGCGCGGTCACGCTGTCCAAGATGTGCGGCTCGGGCATGCGCGCCATGATGTTCGGCCACGACATGCTGGTGGCCGGCTCGGCCTCGGTGATCGTCGCCGGCGGCATGGAGAGCATGACCAATGCGCCGCACCTCACCTTCGCACGCAAGGGCATCAAGTACGGCGCTGCCGCGCTCTACGACCACATGGCCATCGACGGCCTTGAAGATGCCTACCAGCGCGGCAAGGCGATGGGTGTCTTCGCCGAGCAGTGTGTCGGCAAGTACGGCTTCACGCGCGAGGCGATGGACGCCTTCGCGATCGCCTCGACCGAGCGCGCGATCCAGGCCAACAGCGATGGCAGCTTCGACTGGGAGATGGCACCGGTCACGCTTTCCGGCAAGACGGGCGAGGTGAAGATCGCCCGTGACGAGCAGCCCTTCAAGGCCCGGCTCGACAAGATCCCCAGCCTGAAGGCCGCATTCGCGAAGGACGGCGCGATCACCGCCGCCACGTCTTCGAGCATCTCCGATGGCGCCGCGGCGCTGGTGCTGATGCGCGAATCGACCGCCCGCCAGCGCGGCGTTACGCCCCTCGCCCGCATCCAGGCGCACAGCGTGCATGCGCAGGCGCCCGAATGGTTCACCACGGCGCCGGTCGGTGCGATCGACAAGGTCTTGAAGAAGACCGGCTGGAGCGCCGCCGAGGTCGATCTATGGGAGATCAACGAAGCCTTCGCCGCGGTGACGATGGCGGCGATGACCGAGTTCAGGCTGCCGCACGAGCGCGTCAACATTCACGGCGGCGCCTGCGCGCTCGGCCACCCGATCGGCGCGAGCGGCGCGCGCATCGTCGTCACCCTGCTCGGCGCGCTGCGCAAGCAAGGCGCCAGGCGCGGCGTGGCGGCGCTGTGCATCGGCGGTGGCGAAGCGACGGCGCTGGCCGTGGAAATGCTGTGAGCCGTGCTTCGACGCCGGAGCGCCCGCAGCCGACTCTGCCGGCCAAGCCCGGCCACACGATAGAGCGCACCGACCGCTACAGCCGCGAAGACATCGTCGCCTTTGCCGCTGCCTGCCGCGACACCAACCCGCTGCACACCGACGACGCGCTGGCGCAGCGCTCTCGCTTCGGCGAGGTCATCGCCAGCGGCCAGCACACCAGCTCGATGCTGCTCGGCCTGCTGGTCACGCACTTCACGCAAGACACCGAACCGCGCCCGGCCGAGGTGCTGTTGCTGCACGTCAATTTCGCCTTTCGCGGTGCCATCTTCGCCAACGAGGAGGTTCGCCTGCAATGGCGCGTTGTGGAGGTGGCCTGGAACGCCAAGCTCGGCGGGCACGTGCTCGTGCTCGACGGCGGCGGCGCGACGGCCCGCGCGCGTCCGGCGCTGGTGGCGCGGGCCACGCTGCTGGTGAAGTCCGCCTCGTGAAAGCGCCGGTTCTCGCTGCATCCCGCCGCACCGGCCCGGCCTCGGCGCCACCCAACGACCGCTTCGTCGCTCGCCCGAGCGAGGGGGCTGCAAGACGCCCGCGGCGGCGCCCTCGTGTGAACATGCCGGCATGAACATCATCATCCTCGGCGCCGGCCGGGTCGGCGAGAGCGTGGCCGAGAGCCTGGTCTCGGAACGAAACGACATCACCGTCGTCGATCTCGATCCGCAGCGCTTGCGCGCGCTTCAGGACCGGCTCGACCTGCGCGGCGTCACCGGCAACGGCATCCAGCCCTCGGTGCTGCGCGACGCCGGCGCGGAAGACGCCGACATGCTGATCGCCTGCGCGCCCCTGGACGAAACCAACCTGGTTGCCTGCAAGATCGCCCACGACGTGTTCAGCATCGCCACCACCATCGCCCGCGTGCGCTCGCCCGAGTTCCCCGACGGCAGCGAGCTGATGGGCAAGCAGGGCTTCGCGGTCGATTACGTGATCCAGCCCGAGGTCTCGCTCACGACCTACATCAGGAAGCTGATCGAATACCCCGAGGCGCTGCAGGTGCTTGAGTTCGCCGAAGGCCGGGTCAGCCTGATCGCGGTGCGCGCGGTTGCCGGCGGGCCGTTGGTGGGCCACATCATCTCGGAGCTGCCGAAACTGGTACCGGAGGTGGCGATGCGCTTCGTGGCCATCTACCGCAGTGACGGGCAGGGCCATGACCGCCAGGTCATCTGCGAGGGCAGGACGCGCATCGAACCCGGCGACGAGGTGTTCGTGCTTGCCTCCACCGAGGACATCCGCCGCGTGCTGGACGCCTTGCGGCACCGCGACCAGCCCGTCAGGAAAGTGATGATCGCCGGGGGCGGCCGCGTCGGCCTGCGGCTGGCACGCCAGATCGCGGGCAACTATCAGGTCAAGATCGTCGAGGCCAGTGCCGTGCGCTGCGAATACCTGAGTACGCAGCTACCCAGCGACGCGCTGGTGCTCAACGGCGACACCACCGACGAGGAGCTGCTGGAAAACGAGAACGTGCAGGACACCGATCTCTTTCTCGCGCTGACCAACGACGACGAGGACAACATCATGGCCTGCCTGATGGCCAAGCGCATGGGTGCGCGCCGCGTGCTGGCGCTGATCAACCGGCGCGCTTACGCCGATCTGGTGCAGGGCTCCCAGATCGACATTGCGCTGTCGCCGGCACAGACGGTGATCGGCGAGCTGCTCGCGCACGTGCGCCGCGGCGACGTCGAAGTGGTGCACAGCCTGCGCCGGGGCGCAGCGGAGGCGCTGGAGGCAGTGGTGCGGGGCGACCGCAAGAGCTCCAAAGTGGTCGGCCGGCGCATCGAGGAGATCGCCATGCCCGCTGGGGCGCAGATCGGCGTGGTGGTGCGCGGCGAGGGTAAGGACGCGCAAGTCATCGTCCCGCACCACGACACCGTGATCGAGGCCGACGACCACATCGTCGTGTTCCTGCCGAGGAAGCGCATGGTGCGCCAGGTCGAGAAGCTGCTGCAGGTCAGCGCAACGTTCTTCTAGATGCTGAGCCCGCTTGCCGTCGTCGCGCTGGTCGGCCGCTTCGTGCTGCTGTTCGCGCTGCTCATGCTGGTGCCGCTGGCTTTCGCGGTGATCGGAGACGATGCCGCCAAGGGGGCCTTCATGACCGCCACGGTGCTGACCCTGGCCGCCGGCGCGGCCATGGTGGTCCTGGCGCGGCGCTTCCGCCGCGAGCTGCAGGCGCGCGACGGCTTCGTGCTGGTCACCCTGACCTGGCTGCTGCTGCCGGCCTTCGGTGCGCTGCCCTTGTTGCTGGCCATGCCGAGCCTGTCGGTCACCGACGCCTACTTTGAGGCGATGTCGAGCTTCACCGCCACCGGGGCCACGGCGCTCAGCGGGCTCGACGCGCTGCCGCTGTCGGTCAATGTCTGGCGCTGCTTCCTGCAGCTCGTCGGCGGCCTGGGCATCATCGTGCTGGCGGTGGCCATCCTGCCGCTGCTGGGCGTGGGCGGCACGCAGCTCTTCAAGACCGAGATGCCGGGGCCGATGAAAGACCAGAAGCTCACGCCCCGCATCGCCGAGACGGCGCGGGGCCTGTGGGTGATCTATTTCGTATTCGCCGTGCTGTGCTTCTTCGCGTACCGGCTGGCCGGAATGAACTGGGCCGACGCCTTCATGCACATGTGCACCACCATGGGCTTGGGCGGCTTTTCGTCGCACGACCTGAGCTACGGGTATTGGGACTCGCCAGCCATCGAGGCGGTGGCGGTCGTCTTCATGCTGCTCTCAGGGGTGAGCTTCGCGCTGTATTTCCTCGCGTGGCGCCAGGGTTCGCTGCGCATCCTGTGGTGCGACGTCGAGGTGCGCTCCTTTTACGCGGTCGTGATCGGCGCGGTGCTTCTGATTTCCGTCTACCTCACCGTTAACGGGACCTACGAGAGTTACCCGCAGGCGCTGCGCTACAGCGTCTTTCACGTCGTCTCGATCGCCACCACCACCGGCTACGCCTCGGCCGACTACGCACAGTGGCCGCTGTTCGCGCCGTTTCTGATGTTGCTGCTGGGCTGTTTCGCCACCTGTGCAGGCTCCACGGGAGGTGGCATCAAGATGATCCGGCTGCTGGTGCTGCTCAAGCAGGCCCGGCGCGAGTTGGTGCGCATCGTGCACCCGAACGTCGTCAACCCGGTGCTGATCGGCCGGGCGGTGGTCAACCCCAAAGTCATCCACAGCGTGTTGGCCTTCATGATGATCTACGGCGCCACCCTCGTCACCTTGACCATGCTGCTGCTGTTCAGCGGCCTGGACGTGGTGACCGCCTTCACGGCCGTGGTGGCCTGCGTCAACAACATCGGGCCGGGCCTGGGAAATATCGGGCCGGTCCATAACTACGGCAGCTTCTCGGATTTCCAGACCTGGGTTTGCACCTTCGGCATGATGCTGGGCCGGCTCGAGTTGCTGGCGGTCTTGGTTCTCTTCACCCGCCAGTTCTGGCGCGGCTGAAGAGCCGCCTCCAAGGCCGCCGTCCCATGCGAGAGGCAGGGCTCTGCAGAAAACCCATTCGGGTAAATGCCGGCGCGCTTTGAGCCCGGCATAAGTAGGATCACTGTTGTTCCAGATGCTGAAACGTTGTCCTGCCACGCAGGAGTCACACAGCGCGTACCAACCCCCCAGGAGAAACGAATGACCCTGAAGAAGACCCCCTCGCAACGCCGCCGCTTCCTGAAAACTGCGTCAGCCGGAGCTGTCGGTGCTGCGGCGATGGCCGCGCCGATGGTGTCGGTCGCGCAGACCACGTCGCTGCGTTTCCAGAGCACCTGGCCGTCGAAGGACATCTTCCACGAGTACGCGCTCGACTTCGCCAAGAAGGTCAACGACATGGCCGGCG
>NZ_JACDCW010000207.1 GCF_013817345.1 Methylibium sp. | reverse complement strand
AAGGGCTTCGCGCTGGGCTACCTCGCCTGGGACGAGCAGAACTTCTACTTCGCCGCCAAGGTCGCCGATACCAGCCCACATCCCGGCACGCTGCGCTTCGAGAAGCGCGATGACGACCAGTACTTCTTTCCCGAGGTATCGTACCGGAAGCCTGATCCCAAGCGGCAGGGCGAGGGCGCCACGGACTTCAGCGCCCGCTGGAGCGGCTTCCTCCAGTCCCGCACCACCGGCAAGCACACCCTGATCATGACCACCGACGACGGCGTGCGGGTGTGGCTCGACGGCAAGCCGGTGATCAACGACTGGATCGGACGTGGCGCCACCGACTCGAAGGTGGAAGTCGATCTGAAGGTTGGTGTCCGCGTTCCCGTCCGCATCGAGTACTTCCAAGGCGGCGGTGGCGGCTCGGCGGTGTTCAGCTGGATCGAGCCGGGCGGCGAGCGCATGGTCGTGCCCGGCGACGTGCTCTATCAGAAGGCGGACGGCAAGGACAACGGCTTGGCCGCAGAGTTCTTCGCTGGCGCCGGGGTCAGCGACCAGCCGAAGTTGGTGCGGACGGACCCAATCATCAACTATCCTGCTTGGCCGACGCTGCCCTGGGTCGCCCAAGTCAAGGCGGCGGACCCTGGGCTGGAGGCCATGCACTGGCCCGCGGGCATGCGCCGGTATTCATACCGCAAGGGCCCCGACCTGCCGGCCGGCAACGCGCCGAACTTCGACAACATCCAGATCGCGTTCAACGTGCTGCCGGAGGAGCGCAAGAAGAAGATCAGTGTGCTGCCAGGCCTGATCACCGACTACATGGCCTACAGCTGCACCGACTACGAATGGGCGCTCAACAAGGTGGCGGAGAAGTTCGGCGGCGGCACCGAGGTCTGGCGCCTGCGCCGCCCCGACATGCCGCACAAGCACTTCTATCCGCGCACCTTGAAGTCCCCTGCCGACGGCCCCGCACCCGGCGCCAAACTGGTGGTGACCTACGAGGGCGGCTGGCGCATCACCGAGGCCTCGATCCCGTGGAGCGAGATGCCGGAGACCAAGGCCCGGCTGGATGCCGGACAGACGGTGAAATTCAGCTTCCGCGTCAACGACGACCAAGGCGTCGGCTGCATGGAGCTGTCCAAACGTCGCAGCGTTGCCAAGCGTAACGGCAGTTTCATGGCCGACTGGCTTGAACACTGGGCCAACGAACTGGAGTTCGGGGCGGAGGCTGGGCGCAAGTGACGGCAGAGACAATGTCGGATAACAGGTGTATCATCTAATGATACCCATGAATGCATACCTTCACACCCAGGATTCATCGGGCATGAGGCGCCACGGACACGAACAACTCTTTGTCGCGTGGCGTGCGCGCCACGATGAAACAGCTGTTCGAGCACTCCGTTTTCCCAAAGGCAGCCCAAGTGAAATCGGGCGCCCGCAACGCTCGGCCCTGAACCGTGCGGAGCTATTTCCTTCGTTCTTTGGTGGCGCTGTAGTCGTTCGCCGCGCGCTGGTCCACGGCGTTATGTCCTTGTTGCTCTCACTCCTGATGTCGTCGGCTCTTTGGTGCTCTGAGCGTTCCGGCCCGTCGTCACGTGATGCCATCAACGCCACGTACGTGAGCACGATTCGGCCGATGTTGTCCAAGTACTGTGGCGAGTGCCACAACGCCGAGAAGCACAAGGGCGACATCAATCTGGCGCCGTTGCTCAGCAGCAGCGCGACGATTGATCAGGTGCTCAACCACTCCGCCTTGTGGCAAAAGGTCGGATCTGAAGTCGCCTCAGGAGAAATGCCTCCTGAGAAATCCAAGGAGCAGCCCAGCGACAGCGAACGCCAGGCGCTGATGGTGTGGGTGAAAGGTTTTCGTCGTCTCCAGACGCCGGATCCCGGGGTCACGGTCATGCGTCGTTTGGCTCGCAGTGAATACACCAACACCATCAACGATCTCTTCGGCGTGTCGGGGTTGGCCGCGGTCAACGCCGGAGCCGACTTGGCGCCCGACAGCATTGGCGCGGGGTT
>NZ_JACDCW010000139.1 GCF_013817345.1 Methylibium sp. | reverse complement strand
TCGGATTTTGATTCCGACATGCGAGGGTTCGAGTCCTTCCTCCCCTGCCAAACCGAAGCGAAGCGCGGCGCCCGATGCGGGCGCCGCGTCGTTTAGACCTACTGAGCGCGGTGCAGCCACGATGCTTACCAACAACACCGTTCTGTTCACCGGCAACGCCAACCCGGCGCTTGCCGAGGAAATCGCCAGTGCCCTGGGCATCGAGCTCGGGCGTGCCGCCGTCGGCCGCTTCTCCGACGGCGAGGTCAAGGTCGAGATCGAGCAGAACGTACGGGCGCGCGACATCTTCGTCGTGCAGCCGACCTGCGCGCCGCAGACCAACGAGCACCTGATGGAGCTCTTCATCATGGTCGATGCGCTCAAGCGGGCGTCGGCCGGGCGCATCACCGCGGTCATTCCCTATTTCGGCTATGCGCGCCAGGATCGCCGGCCGCGCTCCACGCGGGTGCCGATCTCGGCGAAGGTGGTGGCCAACATGCTCGAGGCGGTGGGCGTGAACCGCGTGCTCACCATGGACCTGCACGCCGACCAGATCCAGGGCTTCTTCGACATCCCGGTCGACAACATCTACGCCTCGCCGGTGCTGTTGGCCGATCTGAAGACCAAGCGCTATCACGACCTGATCGTGGTCTCGCCCGACGTTGGTGGCGTCGTGCGCGCCCGGGCGCTGGCCAAGCAACTCGACTGCGACCTGGCCATCATCGACAAGCGCCGCCCCACCGCCAACGTGTCGGAGGTCATGCACGTCATCGGCGACATCGAGAACCGCAACTGCGTGATCATGGACGACATGATCGATACCGCCAGCACGCTCGTGAAGGCGGCGGAAGAACTCAAGCAGCGCGGGGCGAAGAGCGTGTTCGCCTACTGCACCCATCCGGTGTTTTCTGGCCCGGCTATCGAGCGCCTCAAGAATTCGCATCTTGACGAGGTGGTGGTCACCAACACCATCCCGCTCAATGCCGCCGGCAAGGCGACCCCCAAGATTCGCCAGCTTTCCGTGGCGTTCCTGTTCGCCGAGACCATTCGCCGCATCTCGGACGGTGAATCGGTCACCTCGCTTTTTTCGGAGCAGAACAACAACTTCTGAGCCGGTTCATGCCCGCATGCCTTCGGCCTGCGGGTTCACACGAGGCACCTGGTCGCGGGTGCCTTCCTTTTGGGAGAAACGCAATGAAATTCGTCGCTTATCCGCGCGAACTGCAGGGGACCGGAGCGAGCCGCCGCCTGCGCAACACCGGCAAGGTGCCGGGCATCGTTTACGGTGCGGGCACGCCGGCCATGGTCGAGCTCGACCACAACGCGCTCTTTCACGCGCTCAAGAAAGAGGCCTTCCACTCGTCGATCCTCGACATGGATCTGTCCGGCGCCAGCCAGCAGGTGCTGCTGCGCGACGTGCAGATGCATCCCTTCAAGCAGATCGTGCTGCACGTCGACTTCCAGCGCGTCGATGCCACCACGCGCGTCAGCAAGAAGGTGCCCCTGCACTTCATCAACGAGGACACCGCGCCGGCCGTCAAGCTCGACGGCTGCCTGTTCTCGCACGTGGTCAACGAACTCGAGGTCGAGTGCCTCGCTTCGCAGCTGCCCGAGTTCATCACCATCGACGTGGGCGAGATGACCAAGGGCCAGTCGCTGCACGTGGACGACCTCAAGCTGCCCAAGGGCATCAAGGTCGTGCTGCGCGGCAAGAAGAACCCGGCCGTCGTCAGCGTGATCCAGCAGGCCGAGGAAGCGGAGCCGGAGGTCGTTGCCGCGCTGGTCGTCAAGGCGCCTGCGACCAAGGCCAAGAAGGAAGAGAAGCAAAACAAGAAGTAAGCGCCCGGCTCAAGGCCGGTGCCCCTGCGGCCCCGCTTCGGCGGGGCTTTTTTTCGCCCGCTCGGCAAGGCATCGCACAAGGAACGTCGAGTTCCCGGCCTCGTGATAATCGCGCTCATGATTCGATTGATGGTGGGCCTGGGCAATCCCGGTGCCGAGTACGAAGCGACGCGCCACAACGCCGGCTTCTGGTGGCTGGAGGCGGTGGCACGCGCGCTGAAGGCCACGCTGCACACTGAGCGCGGCTACCAAGGCAAGCTGGCGCGGGTGAACACGCCGACCGGTGCCTTGTGGCTGCTGGAGCCTCAGACCTTCATGAACCTTTCGGGCAAATCGGTGGCGGCGCTGGCGCGTTTCTACAAGATCGCGCCCGACGAGATCCTGGTCGCGCACGACGAGCTGGATCTGCCGCCCGGCGAGATGAAACTCAAACAGGGTGGCAGCCACGCCGGCCACAACGGCCTGCGCGACATCCACGCGCAGCTCGGCGCCACCGACTACTGGCGGCTGCGCCTGGGCATCGGCCATCCCGGCGTGAAGGCGGAGGTCGTGAACTACGTGCTCGGCAAACCCGCCGCCGAGCATCGCGAAGCGATTGCCGCTGCCATTGATCGGTCGCTCGGTGCGCTCGACGCGCTGCTCGCCGGCGACACGGCTAAGGCCACGATGCAACTGCACACAACGAAACCGCCACGACCCAAGCCCGCGCGCCCTGCTTCGGCAACGCCTCAAAGCCCGGCGGTGAGCAGCGATACCGATCTCCCGCTCACCCGGCCGGCTGCGAAGAACGCGATGTGATCTTCTTCGGCGCCGCCGAAGCGCTGCGACTCAGGGCGAAGGCGGCGCAGGCGGTGCAGCTCCAGCGGCTTCTTCCGGCTGGCCGACGAGAAAGCGGAACTTGGCCCACAGCTGCGGCTTGCTCTCGACCTGAGCCGGATTCACCGGAATGCAAGCCACAGGGCAGACCTGCACGCACTGCGGCTCGTCGAAGTGGCCGACGCATTCGGTGCACTTGCCGGGATCGATCACGTAGATCTCGGGGCCCAGCGAAATCGCCTGGTTGGGGCACTCCGGCTCGCACACATCGCAGTTGATGCATTCGTCCGTGATCATGAGTGCCATGGGCCCTCCAGCTCAGCGCCGAACACGCCCGGGCGCAGGCAAGTACCCTGCGCTGCACCGCGCGGCCGTGCGTGTTGTTTCGATGGACGAACTCATGCCGGATTCAAGCGCCCCGATTGACTGACCCGCTCCCGCAGGCGCGCAAGCACCGAGGGTGCCACGAACTTGGAGACATCGCCGCCGAGGGTGGCAATCTCGCGCACGAAGGTGCCGCTGATGAATTGGTGCTGGTCGCTGGGGGTGAGGAACACGGTTTCCACATCGGGCATTAACTGGCGATTCATGCCGGCCATCTGAAACTCGTATTCGAAGTCGCTGACCGCCCGCAGGCCGCGCACCACCACCTTGCCGCCGTGCTCGACGACAAAGTCGCGCAGCAGCCCGCGAAACGCAATCACCTCCACGTTGGGGCAATCGGCGGCCAGTTCCTGCGCCATCTCCAGCCGTTCGGCGATGGTGAACATGGTGCGTTTGTGATGGCCGGCGGCCACCGCCACGATCAGGCGTTCGAACAATCGGCTGGCGCGGCGCATGAGGTCTTCGTGACCCAGCGTGAACGGATCGAAGGTGCCGGGATAAACGGCGGTGATGGCGGTGCTGGAAGTCACGGCGATTCCTGCGGCAATGCGGACCGGGCAGTTTATGCCCCGGCTTCGGCGCCGCTGGCGGGCCGCAGTAGATGCGCATGCACCCGGCCCGCGCGAGTGTGTCGATGCAGGGCGAGGCCATGCGGCGCTAGGGCGGCCTCGTCGAAGGCGCGGGCGGCCTCCAGATAAAGCCAGCCTTCGGCCGCCAGCACGCGCCGGCCGGCAGCCAGGGCGGTTTCCCACAGGGCGGCCTCGAAGGGCGGGTCAATCAGCACCAGATCGAAGAGGGCGCCGCTGTGGCGTGCCATCCAGGCGATGGCGTCGGCCGCCTCCACGCGCACTTGTGCGGCGCCGAGCCGCTGCTGCACCGCGCGCAGGCTTGCAGCCAGTTTGGCATCGCGCTCGAGCAGCAGCACCTGCGCCGCGCCTCGCGAGGCGGCCTCGAAGCCGAGGGCGCCGCTGCCGGCGAAGGCGTCCAGGCAGTGCCAGCCGCCGAGATCCTGGCCGAGCCAGTTGAACAGCGTCTCGCGCACGCGGTCCGGCGTGGGCCGCAGGCCGGCATGCCGAAGCACCGGCAGCTTGCTGCGCTTCCACCGGCCGCCGATCAGGCGAACTTCACCGGGCACCGAAGCGGGGAGGCGGTCGGGAGCGGTCGACGGGGGGCGGCGCGAGGCGGTATGCACCGTGCCGATTCTAGGCAGCGGCACGAGCGCCGATGACTCACGCCATCACGCTGTTATGCCGCCGTGCGGCCGTGCGGCCGTGCCGCCGTGCCGCCCTGCCGTCCTTGCACCGCGTGCCGCCGTGCCGCCCTGCCGCCCTGCCGTCCTTGCACCTTGCACCTTGCACCTTGCACCTTGCACCTTGCACCTTGCAGCGCACGGCGCTCTACCTCAACGTTGCCGCACGCGGATCGCCCGGCAGGTAGTACCCCGTGACCTGCTGCCAGGCCGACGAGGTGCGTTGCCCCGGCCACCCGTCGATCTTCAGAAAAACGCCCGGAAAGCCGTTGAGCCAGCGCTGCAGCGCACGGGCCTGCGCCAGCACCGCCGCCGAAGCCGGCTTTTGCTTCGCATAGCGCACCACCATCGGCGCAGCATTCGTCGCGGGCGGCGGCTGGTCCGCGATGACCGCGTGGCCGAGTTCGACCAGCCGGCGAAGCAGCGTGGCTGCTCCGCACTGCGCGGAGCGGGCACTGTGCGACCAGCGGCCGTCCGCGACGTACTTGCCCGAGCTGTAGTGCACCGAAAAACTCCACAGGTAGGGCGAACGCACTTCGGGGTGATGAAGCCGGTAGCCGAAACCGTTGTAGCGCTCCAGCTCGTAGAGCAGGCTCGCAAGCCCCCAGTCGGTTTCGGACGACAGGCCGTGCATCGCCAGCGCATCGGCGGCGCTCGGCTCCCAGGCGAAGGGCGGCGTGCCGACGCGCGGTCGGCCGCGAGGCACCTGGCGCGTGCGCGCGCCGAGCGGGTCGCCGTTGTGCAAGTGGCAGTCGAAGCGACCGCCCGATTCCATCTGGTGGACCACGGCGATGAAATGCCATGGCACACCGGTCGTGGCTTCGACCTGCTGATAGCGCGTTTGCTGCGCCAGGATGCGCTGCAGCGTCGCTTCGATCTCGCGGGCGCGTTCGGGCCGCAGTTCGCAGGAATCGAACAACTGCAGGTACTCGCCGCGCAGTGCGGGACTCAATCGAATGGTGGCCATGGGGCGTCTCCTGCTGAGCCGAGAGGACGCCTGGATTACAGACGCTGGCTGCCGGCGTGCCAAGCGGGTGCGGCGTGCGGAACAGGGGGCTTCTGTGCGGTCCCTAAAATCCTGGAACATGTTCAGTTTTTTCAAGAAGAAGACGGCGCCGGCCGAGCTGCCCGCAGCGCTGCCCTTAGAGCCGCCGCCAGAGCCGCCGCCCTTGGAGCCGCCGCCCTTAGAGCCGCGCCCCGAGCTGCTCGCAGAGCCTGCCGCCATGCCGCCCGAACCGCCGGCCCATGCGCTCGAGCCGCATACCCGGCCTGCGCCCGAAGCTCGTGCCGCTCTGGAGCCGGCGGCAGCGGCAGGGCAGCCGGCCGAGCCGGCGAAGCGCTCCTGGCTCGATCGCTTTCGCAAGGCCGGGCCGAGTGAAGTGCCCGCGGCGACGCCGCCTGTGCCGGCGACCGAGCCGCTGCCATCGCAGGCGTCGCTTGCAGCACCGGAGCCGGTCCGCCAGCCCGCCGCTCCGCTCGCGCCGATAGAGCCCATCGCCCCGCCTGAGCCGCGTGAGCCTGCTACTTTGATCGCCCCCTCCGAGGCCGAATCCGGCATGGCCGACGTCGAGCCTGCCGCGGAGGCGCGACGCCCCTGGTTCGACCGTCTCAAGCTGGGCTTGCGGCGCACGGGCAGCGGTATTGCGCAGGTCTTCACCGGCACGCGCATCGACGAAGCCTTGTACGAGGAACTCGAGGCCGCCCTGTTGATGGCCGACGCCGGCGTGCAGGCCACCGAGCACCTGCTCGCCGACCTGAAGCGCCGTGTGAAAGAGAGCAAGGCCGACACGCCGGCGGCCGTCAAGCTGCTGCTGGCCGACGCGGTGGCTGCGCTCCTTGCCCCGCTGGAAAAGGCACTGGTGATCGGCGAGGCCGAGCCGACGGTGATCATGGTCGCGGGCGTAAACGGCGCCGGCAAGACCACCACGATCGGCAAGCTCACCCGCCACCTCGCCCAGGGCGGCGTGAAGGTGCTGCTCGCCGCGGCGGACACCTTTCGCGCGGCAGCGCGCGAGCAGCTCGCCGTGTGGGCCGACCGCAACCGGGTCGAAATCGTGAGCCAGGAAGGGGGCGACCCGGCCGCCGTGAGCTTCGATGCCGTCAAGGCCGGCCAGGCGCGCGGCTGCGAGGTGGTGATCGCAGATACCGCGGGCCGCTTGCCGACGCAACTGCACCTGATGGATGAGCTGAAGAAAATCCAGCGCACCATCGGCAAGGCCATGCCCGGCGCGCCGCACGAGGTGCTGCTGGTGGTCGACGGCAACACCGGACAGAACGCACTGGCGCAGGTGAAGTCATTCGATGCGGCACTCGGTCTCACCGGCTTGATCGTCACCAAGCTCGACGGTACCGCCAAGGGCGGGGTGCTCGCCGCCATTGCCCTGTGGTCGCGCGAGCGCGAACGCACAGGCGGGCGGCCCGTGCCGGTGTACTTCGTCGGTGTCGGCGAAAAGCTGGAGGACTTGCAGACCTTCAGCGCACGCGAGTTCGCACAGGCGTTGCTGAGCTGAGCGCGTGTTTGCCCGGCCGGCTCAGCGCTTGGGCCGGTCCAGTGGCATGCGGTCCGATTCGAGTTCGTCGAACCATGTCGAAGGCGTCGGCTCGGTGGGCGCGTTGTCGCGCCGGCTCGAAGGGTCGGGTGCCTCGAGTGCGGCGTCGAGCGTCGCTGGACTGCGGGAAAGGGGGGCGACGGCTCCTTTCGGTGCGACTCTCGGCTCACGGCTCGTGCTCGGCACGGCTGTCAGTGGGGCCGTCGGCACCACGCCGCTCTCCAGGTCGGGCAGCGGCCCGCGCATGCTCAGCGCGGCGCCTTCATCACTGTTCGCGCCTTTGGGCGTCGGCACGATCTGCTCGCGAACCGCGTCCCGGTGCGGCAAGGCTTCCTCGTTCCACTCGATCACGCGCACGCCGGCCTTGCGCAGCACGCGGTCCATGCGGTCGTGGCGCTTGCGCGTGCGCTCGCTGTCCTTGTTGAGCGGGCGCCGAACCTCGACCACCGCGATCACCTGAGAGGCCGGGTCGCAGATCACCAGGTCGGCGCACAGCTGGCCGACTCGGCGCATCCACTCATGGTAAGAATTGCGCGTCGGCACGCGGATGAAGCGCGACACGGGCACCTGAGCCAGCACCATGTAGTCAGGCAAGGCCTGCGACAGCAGCGTGTAGGCGCGGCGCTCCTGCTGCGTGAGGATGCGCGTGGCTTCAGGCGGCCAAGCCGCCACGGTGTCCAGGGCGTCCACGCGTTGAGGCCGTGAGCCGCTTTCATCGCCCTCGGTGCCTGCACTGCGGCGGCGCCAGAGCCAAAAGCCCGCGACAACAGCCAGCGCGGCCAGCGCAAGCAGAGCGATCGGGTCCATGGTCCAAGTCTTTCTCGAAGCGAAGGCATACCGTAAGACGGCGGCTCGTAGGCGTCAATGCGACAGGGAAAGACGACGGTTGCCAAACGTGTCCGCCTGCGGATCGGCGCACTCCTTCACGGTAGCAAGGGCAATACCCGATGGGCGCCGAAGATGCTCCGCGGCCTTGTGCGGCGCGCCGCACAAGGC
>NZ_JACDCW010000138.1 GCF_013817345.1 Methylibium sp. | reverse complement strand
GCTCGGGCGTGATGTAGGCGTTGGGCTCCTGCTCGTGCGGCAGCACGATGTTCAGGCCGATGCTGGGGCCACCGGCCTCGAAGGCGCCGCGGTTGCCGGCTTCCATGATGCCGGGGCCGCCGCCGGTGACCACGGCGATCGGCTGGTCGAGCCGCTTGGACGCGGTGGTCACCATGCCGGCGAAACGCCGCGCCTCCTCGTAATGCTGCGACATCACCAGCTGCATCTCGGCACGCCGCAGGCCAGCAGTGTCGCCGTCGGCACGGGCTGCCTCGACTCTTTGCTGCGCCAGCTCGTGCGCCGGAATGCGCGCGCTGCCGAAGATCACGACGGTCGCCTCGACGCCGTGCTCGCGCTGCACCAGCTCGGGCTTGAGGAGCTCGAGCTGCATGCGCACCGGCCGCAGCTCCTCGCGCAGCAGGAACTCGCTGTCGTCGAAGGCCAGCCGGTAGGCGCTGCCGGGCCCGGCATAGCGCGAGTCCTGGGGAACTGCGGCGACGTCTTCTTCCGCGGAAGGAAAGTTGCGCGCGAGCAGGTCGTTGTGAATGTCGTCGTTCATGCAACAAGCTTACCGTGGCGACGCGGCGCGATGCCGCTCATCGGCGCGGCGGGCCAGAGCCGGAGTCGCGTGCGCTGTGAGCTTGTCAATGTGCCGCTGCAGCGCGGCCTCGAGCCTCAGCGGGGCGGTGAACACACCGGGCAGCCATCGCGCCGGGCCAGGCGGATCTCCGTCCATTCCATGGCGCGCCCGTCGAGCATCTGCAGCCGTCCAGCCAGCGAAGGCGTGATGCCGATCAACAGCTTGAGCGCCTCGGCCGCCTGCATGCTGCCGACGATGCCCACCAGCGGCGCGAACACGCCCATCGTGGAGCAGGCCACCTCCTCGAAAGCCGTGTCCTCGGGAAACAGGCAGGCGTAGCAGGGACTCGCTTCGTCGCGCGAGTCGTAGACGGAGATCTGGCCGTCGAAGCGGATCGCCGCACCGGCCACCAGCGGCTTTCTGTGCGCGACGCAGGCGCGGTTGACGGCGTGCCGGGTCGCGAAGTTGTCGCTGCAGTCCAGCACGACGTCGGCCCCGCGCACCAGCGCATCGAGCCGCTTTGCATCGGCGCGCTCGATCAGCGGTTGCACGCGCACGCCGGGGTTGATGGCGGCGATGCTTCGAGCTGCCGACTCGGCCTTCGGGGTACCGAGCCGCGCCATGTCGTGCGCGATCTGGCGCTGCAGGTTGGTGAGGTCCACGCTGTCGTGATCGACCACGGTGATGGTGCCCACGCCTGCCGTGCCGAGGTAGAGCAGGGCAGGCGAGCCCAGGCCGCCGGCGCCGATGACCAGCGCATGCGAATCCTGCAACCGCTGCTGGCCTTCGATGCCGATCTCGTCGAGCAGGATGTGGCGGCTGTAGCGCAGCAGCTGATCGTCGTTCATGCGGCGAGGATAGCGGCTGTGCTCGGCTCGGCGTCACCGTCGCGGCAGCCGTGGCGCAGCAAGGCACCCGCGGTCACACGCTCGGCGCGCGTCACGTTCGACTTGTCCTGCGGCCAGCAAAAAGCCCGCCGAAGCGGGCTCTTTTCCAACCGGCGCGTGTGGCCTCAGTTGACCTTGGTTTCCTCGACCTTGCGTTCGATCGCAGTGCGCGAAACCATCACCGTCTTGCCCTTGAGGCGGTTGAGCGCTTGCTGCAGCGGGAAGTCCTCGGCGCTGCCGAACTCGGGCAGGGGCTTGGGCGCCTTGTCCTTGTCGGCCGCGTTGTTGGCTTCCTCCAGGCGCTTGAGCGCTGCTTCGCGGGCCTTTTCGCGTGCGGGGTCCTTGACCTCTTCGCCCTGGCCGCTCGAGATGTGCTTTTCCAGGTCGGCCTCGCGGGTGCGCAGCGCGGCGAAGACGTTGCCTTCGGCGGTTTCGTCGAGCCAGATGTCGGGCACGATGCCGGTGGCCTGGATCGATCGGCCGTTGGGCGTGTAGTAGCGCGCCGTGGTGATCTTGAGCGCCGTGTCGGGCGAGAGCTGGCGCACCGTCTGCACCGAGCCTTTTCCGAACGTCTGGCTGCCCATGATCGTGGCGCGCTTGTGGTCCTGCAGTGCGCCGGCGACGATCTCACTGGCGGACGCCGAGCCTTCGTTGACCAGCACCACGAGCGGCACGCTCTTGATGCCCTCCGGCAGCCGCCTGAGCGGATCGTTGCCGCGGCGCGCGTAGAACTCGGGGCTGGCCTTGAACACCGCCTTGGATTCGGCAATCTGGCCGTTGGTCGACACCACGGTCACGTCGTCGGGCAAAAAGGCTGCGGAGATGGCCACCGAGGCCTCGAGCAGGCCGCCCGGGTCGTTGCGCAGATCGAGCACCATGCCCTTGAGGTTGGGCTCCTGCTTGTACAGCTCGGTGACCTTGCTCGCGAAGTCCGTGACCGTACGGTCCTGGAACTGGCTCACGCGCAGCCAGGCGTAGCCGGGCTCGACGATCTTCGAGCGCACGCTTTGCATGCGGATTTCTTCGCGCGTGATGGTCACGGGAAAGCTGCGGCTCTCGACCTTGCGGAAGATGGTCAGCATGACCTTGGTGCTCGGCTCGCCGCGCATTTTCTTGACGGCCGCGTCGAGCGTCATGCCCTTGACGAAGCTGTCGTCGATCTTGGTGATGAGGTCGCCGCTCTTGATGCCCGCGCGAAAAGCCGGCGAGCCTTCGATCGGCGAGACCACCTTGACCAGGCCGTCTTCCATGCCGATCTCGATGCCCACGCCCACGAAGCGCCCGCTCGTGCCTTCACGGAATTCCTTGAAGGTCTTCTTGTCGAAGAACTGCGAGTGCGGATCGAGCCCGGCGACCATGCCGCCGATGGCGTCGGTGATGAGTTTTCTCTCGTCGACCGGCTCGACGTAATCGGTCTTGACCATGCCGAAAACCGCCGCGAGCTGCTGCAACTCTTCGAGCGGCAAGTCCGCACTGGGGTTTTGCCCGGTGGCAGGCAACTGCATCGTGGTCAGCGCACCGGCGACGGCGCCGAGCGCGATCCAGCCTGCTACTTTGGTCTTTGCACCCATGACGTCGCGCATCCTTTTAGGAAAGTCAAGGCCAGTATAGGACTGGCCCCGCATCTCTGAGTTCGCAGGGGCGCTGAAAGTTGCCTGCAATTCGCGGGCTTTTCGGCAAGGGTTCGCACCCGCGCCGCATCAGACGGGCTGGGGGGTCGGCAGCTCGCGCGCAAAGGTCACCACGTGCTCCACTTCCGCGCGTATGCCGATCCATTCGCCGAGCTGATGGTCGTGGTGCGAGGGCACGTGCGCGAGCACCTGCTCGCCGCTCGCCAGCCGCAGCGTGTAAAGAAACTCCGAGCCGCGAAACGCCTTGCGTTCGATGCATGCCTTCACCGGGCTGGCGTCGTCGTGAATGATGTCGTCGGCCCGAAGCAGCACCTCGCACTCGCCGTGCGCATAGGCGCTGGGCACCGGGCATTCCTCGAGGTCGCGAAAGTCCCCGAGCGGTGTGCGCACGCGCGGACCGGCGCCGTTCTCACCGGCCACGATGCGCGCCGGCGTGAACACGCCATGGCCGATGAAATCCGCCACGAAACGGGTGGCCGGGCGGTGATACAGGTGATAGGCGTCGTCCCACTGGTCGAGCCGGCCGCGGTTCATGACGCCGATCACGTCGCCGAGCGCGAAGGCCTCGAGCTGGTCGTGCGTGACGAACAGGGCGGTGGTGCCGGTTTTCTTCAGGATGGCGCGCAGCTCTTGGGCGAGGCGTTCGCGCAAGTCGACATCAAGGCTCGAGAACGGCTCGTCGAGCAGGAGCAGGCGGGGGGCGGGCGCCAGGGCGCGCGCCAGCGCGATGCGCTGCTGCTGGCCGCCGGAAAGCTGGTGTGGCGCTCGCCGCGCGGCGCCGCTCAATCCCACGAGCTCGAGCAGATCGGCCACCCGCTCCTCGCGCTGCGCTCGCGGCAGGTTCTGAATGCCAAAGGCCACGTTCTGCGCCACGCTCAGGTGCGGAAATAGCGCGTAGTCCTGAAACACCATGCCGATTCGGCGGGCTTCGGGCGGCAAGTGCAGGCGCTGGTCGGCGTCGCCCAGCACCTCCTCGCCCAGTGCGATTCGTCCGTCGGCCAGCGGCTCCAGGCCGGCGATGGCGCGCAGCAACGAGGTCTTGCCGCAGCCCGAGGGGCCGATGAGCACGCCGATCTGCCCGTGTGCCAGCCCGAAGGACACGCCGTCCACGGCGGCCCGTTCCCCGCTGCCGGAGGCGGTGGCCGCATAGCGAATGCAGACCCGGTCAAGTGACAGCAGCATGGCCGCTATCATATCTAGTACTGAAAATGCAAGTCGTTCGTATTCCCGTTGTCGAAGTGAACGTCGAGTGCCTCGACTTGCGAGCCGGTCGCTGACATGCGGCGCCTGGCCGTCGTGCTGTGTGCGCTGCTGGCGCTGCCGCTGCTCGGTATCGCAGGGGCTTGGCTCGCCCCACAGGCAGACAGTCTCGAGTTGCTGCGGCATCAGGCCGTCACGGTGCTGCCGGGTTATGCGCTGACCTCGCTGCTGCTGGCGGTCGGGGTCGGGGTCGGGGTCGGGGCGCTCGGCGGCGCAACCGCGGCGGCGGTCACATTGTTCGACTTCCCGGGCCGGCGCCTCTTCGAGTGGGCGCTGCTACTGCCGCTGGCCATGCCGGCCTACGTGCTGGCCTACGCCATGACCGATTTTCTGCAGTACAGCGGCCCGCTGCAGACCGGCCTGCGTGAGTTGACCGGCGCCGAGGGTGCGCTGTGGCCCGACGTGCGCAGCCTGCCGGGCGCCATCGTCCTGTTCACGCTGGTGCTCTACCCCTACGTCTACCTGCTCACGCGAGGCGCGCTGCTCGAACGCGGCCTGCACCTCATGGAAGCGGCGCGGCTGCTCGGTGCCGGCCTCGGCCGACGGGTGCGCAGCGTCGCGCTGCCGCTGGCCCGCCCGGCGCTGGCCGCAGGCGTGGCACTGGCGCTGATGGAGACGCTGGCCGACTACGGCGTCGGTTCGTATTTCGGCCTGGGCACCTTCACCACGGGCATCTACAAGGCCTGGCTGTCGATGGACGACCGCCTCGCCGCCGCTCAGCTGGCCACTGTGTTGTTGGCCGTGGTGGGCGTGCTGCTGTGGGCCGAGCGGCGCGCGCAGGCGCGGCTGCGCTATGCGAGCTCGCGCGGCGGCGGGCGCGGCAGCGAAGCCCGCGCGGTGCAACTGAGTGGGCGACACGCCGCGCTGGCGGTGGCCTTGTGTGCCACTCCGGTGCTGCTCGGCTTCGTGCTGCCGATCGCGGTGCTGTTGCATGGCGTGTGGCGCGAGGCCAGCTACGGCGGCGTTGAAGGCGCCGGCGGCCTGCCGTGGGGGCGTTTCGCCGGCTGGGCCTGGACCAGCCTGAAGCTCGCCACCCTGGCCGCGCTGGCCGCCGTGGCGCTGGCACTGCTGATCGGCTTTTTGCTGCGCACCCGCTCCGGCGGGCTGATTCAGCCGCTGGCTCGGTTGGTGTCCCTCGGCTATGCCGTGCCGGGTGCGGTGATTGCCGTCGGCCTGCTGCTGCCGCTGGGCTGGGTGCAGGCGGCTGCGCCGGGCTCGGCCGCGGCCGGCTGGGCGCAGCTTGCCGTGACCGGCAGCATCGGCGGGCTGCTCTATGCCTACCTGGTGCGCTTTTCGGCTGTGGCGCTGCAGTCGGTGGAGGCCGGCTATGCGCGCATTCCGGCGAGCTTCGACGACACGGCACGCACGCTGGGCGCCGGCTCTGCGCGGCTCTTCTTCGGCGTGCACGCGCCGCTGCTCACGCGCGCGGGCCTGGCCGCCGGCCTGCTCGTCTTCGTCGACGTGATGAAGGAATTGCCGGCCACGCTGGTGCTGCGGCCCTTCGACAGCGACACGCTGGCCGTCGTGGCCTACCAGCTAGCACGCGACGAGCGACTCGCCGAAGCGGCGCTGCCCTCGCTGGCGATCGTGGTCGTCGGGCTGCTGCCGGTGGTGATGCTGTCGCGGGCGATGCGCGGGCGCTGACAGAAGCGGCGGCCGGCGCCCGATCGGAGTTCCAGCTTGGCCGTCGCCGCCGGTCCGTGGCGCCCCGCGTGAGTGGTTTCGACCTGCGAGGTTGAAATATCTTCGGCGCCACAAACAGAGAATCATTTAATAACCACTTTCCGAACGGTATTCCATATCTCGATGTTTTTGCGATGGGTTTACCGATTACTGCGTAGCAAGCCTCGGAAGGTGGATTGTCGATTTTCAACCCCTAGTTCTCAGGATTTGTGATTCGCTCTTTCAAGGCTACCGTCGTTGCCTTCAACGCGATGGTCGTTCGCCACTTCGGCAACGTCCAGATGCTCTGCTCGGGCAATCCGGGTTTTATATGAGCAGCCGAGAAAACCCCTGTCACAAAAAGAGAGTACTCAATGAGAAAACCCGTGTCTTTCAAACCTCTGGCGCTCGCGATCGCCCTGGGTCTCGGCTCGACTTCGGCACTGGCCGTCACCGTTGTCGACCTCGAACTGGCCCTGCTGGTGGATTCCTCCAACAGCATCAGCGCAACGGAATTCGCCTTGCAGCGGGATGGTTACGCCGCGGCGTTCAACAACCCGACTCTTCAGGCTGCGTTCGACGCGGGGCGCTCGGTGGCAGCCACCCTGGTGTACTGGTCAGGCGCCTCGGAGCAATCGGTCGCCGTCGGCTGGACGCTCATCGACAGCGCCGCCAGTGCCGGATCCTTTGCGGACATGATCGGGGCAACGGTGCGTCCGTTCAGCGGTTTGACGGCCATCGCCAATGCGATCTCCTACGCCGTCCCACTGTTCGCGAGCAATGACTTCGATGCTGCCCGCCAGGTCATCGACGTTTCGGGCGATGGAATCAGCAGCACATTCGCGACGCAGATTGCCCGCAACGCCGCGCTCGGAAAGGGCGGCATCGACCAGATCAACGGCTTGGCCATCGGCTCGCAGACGATCAGGGACTTCTATCAGAACAACGTGATCGGCGGCACGGGCTCGTTCGTGGTATCGGCAGCCACCTTCAATGATTTCTCGGGCGCCATCAGCGAGAAACTCGGCAGGGAAATCGTCATTGGGCAACCGATCCCCGAGCCGGAGACTTACGCCTTGATGCTGGCGGGGCTGGGCCTGATCGGATTCATGGCCCGGCGCAAAGGTCGCGGCTGATCCGACGTCACGCGCTTCATGGTTTCCGCAACCCCGCTTCGGCGGGGTTTTTCATTTCTGCCATGGCGCTTTCGAGACCAACGTGCCGAATACGCTGGTCCCGCCGACAGGAATCGAACCTGTATTTGCCGCTTAGGAGGCGGCTGTTCTATCCGTTGAACTACGGCGAGCGGAGTGCCTCGGGCGATGCACGAGCGCGAAGCAGTGTAAAACCTCCGGCCTGCTGCCTTCGGGCGAACCCGTTCCCGCATTCCCTTTCAATAAATTGCCCTATGAACAGCGCCTGGGACACCATCCTCGCCACCGTGCAGCAGGAGTTCTCTGACATCCCCGACATGGAGCAGTTCACGCGGGTCGTCGTGCGCTTGCTCATGGCCATGCTGCTGGGTGCGCTGATCGGCTACGAGCGCGAGCGCAGCGACAGCGCCGCCGGCTTGCGCACGCACATGCTGGTGTCGCTCGGGGCCGCGCTGTTCGTGCTGGCGCCATTGCAGGCCGGCATGGAGCTGGGCGATCTGAGCCGTGTGCTGCAGGGCATCATCGCCGGCATCGGCTTTCTGGGTGCCGGAGCGGTGCTCAAGCTCAAGGACGACGGCGTGATCCGCGGCCTGACGACGGCGGCCGGCATCTGGGGCACCGCCGCCATCGGCATCACGGCAGGCTTGGGTTTGGAGACCACCGCCGTGCTCAGCACGTTCATGGTGCTGATCATCCTGCGGGTGCTGTTCCGGTTCAGCCACGGC
>NZ_JACDCW010000034.1 GCF_013817345.1 Methylibium sp. | reverse complement strand
GGGTGCGAACCGAAGTCGCGCGGCAGGCGGATCGGCACGCCGGGGCGCACGACAGGCGCCGCCGCGGTCTGCGCCTGTGCAGGCTGTGCGTGGCTCTGTCGCATCGCGGCGGCCAGTGCCGGAGCCAGCAGCAGCCTGCGGCGCAAACGACTCATGGCGTGCTGCGCCGCACGGGCGCGGCTTTTCGATGGCAGTCGAGTGCCGGGTAAGGCGCATACGCAAGCGCCGCGACGGCGGAGCGAGTGTGCGACGTCGGCCTCACCAGTCCTCCTTCACCGCCAGCACCGCATCGCGCGAGACTGCTTGCCGCGCGGCCAGCGCCGCCGTCAGCGTGCCGGCCGCGACGACGGCGGCGCACAGCCCGGCGAGCCGGCCCCAGGGCGCCAGCAGCTCCATCGTCCAGTGAAAACTTTGCGGGTTGACGACATGCACCAGCACCACACTCACCGCCAGGCCGAGCGCCAGTCCGAGCAGCGCGCCGGCCGCCGTCCACGCGGCGCCTTCGCCGGCCACGATCGCGAGCACCTGGCGGCGCGTGAAGCCCAGGTGCGCGAGCAGCCCGAACTCCTTGCGCCGCGCCAGCACCTGCGCCGAAAAGCTGGCTGCGATGCCGAACAGGCCGATGACGATGGCCACCGCCTGCAGCCAGTAGGTGACCGCGAAACTGCGGTCAAAGATGCGCAAGGAAGCGGTGCGTATCTCGCTCGCCTGCGCGAACTCGATCAGCGCCGGGTCCGGCGCCAGTGCGCGCAGCCGCTGCTGCAGCGCCGCCATGTCGGCCCCTGGCGCGAGCGTGAGCGCCAGGTCGTTGACGCGGGTGTCGCCGGTGAGGGCGCGAAAATCGCTCTCGGCGATCACCACGGCGCCATGCTGGCGGGCGTAGTCGCGCCAGACGCCGCGCACGAAGAAGTCGGCGTCGATGCTGCGCACCGATCCGTCGGCGCCGCTGTGCGTGAGCGGGAGCGTGAGCCGGGCGCCCGGCGCGGCATCGAAGAGCGCGGCCATCGCTTCGCTCACATAGGCGCTGCGTTCGCCCGGCATTGCGGGCAACAGCTCACCGACCAGCGGCAGCGTGCGCGCCGGGTCGACCAGCGGCCTTGCGATCAGCACAGGCGCCGGTCGCAAAGGGTCGAGCGGCATCGCGGTGGCGCGCAGCGCCTCAGCGCGCGCCACACCGGGCAGCGCGCGTGCCGCAGCCACGAAATCGGGCGGCAACCAGGCCGTCTCGCCGCCGCCGCCGGGCGAGGCGGTGCGCACGTAAAGATCGGCCGGCAACACGGTGTCGAGCCAGCGTGAGACGGCGTCGCGAAAGCTCGCCACCATGACCGTCAGCGCCACGGCCAGGCTGAGGCTGGCCACCACGCCAGCCACGGCCACCGTGGCGCTGGAGCGCAGGTGTCGCGCACGCTCGATTGCCAGCAGCCATTGCGGCTGCGTGCTCGGCCGCACCCAGCGCAGCAGCAGCGCCACGCCGGCCGGCACGCAGGCGATGCCGCCGATGAGCAGCAGCGCTACCGCTGCGTAGGCGAACAAGGCCAGACCGGCCACGGGCGGCGCGAGGGCGAGCAGCGCGCCGGCGGCCATCAGAGCGGGGCCCAGCCAGGGCCGGCTGGGTGCCTGGCCGGCTTCGCCCAGCCCCTTAAGGGCCTGCGCCGGCGCCATGCGCTGAGCCGCGCGCGCCGGCAGCGCGCCGCCGACAACTGCGGCCAGCACGCCCAGGCCTGCATAGAGCGCGGCGGCGCCGGCGGTAAACCGCAGCGTCGGCGCCACGCCTTCGAAATAGCCGCCGCCCAGGTCGCCGCCGAGCCAGCGCAGCGCGAGCAGCGCCAGGCCGGTGCCGACGGCAATGCCGAGCACGCTGCCGACGACGCCGAGCAGGGCCGATTCGGCCAGCACCAGCTGGAGCCGCTCGCGCGCCGTCAGGCCGAGCACGCCGAGCAGAGCGAACTGCGGCAGTCGCTTGGCTACCGCCAGCGACAGGATCGAGAACACCAGAAACGCCCCTGTGAAGAGCGCGACCAGGGCGAGCACCGTGAGGTTGACGCGGTAGGCGCGCGACACGTTGGAGAGTCGCGCGGCCGCCTCATCGGGCGCGGCGGCTCGCACATCCGCCGGCAATGCGAGCTCGCGCAGCACCGAAGCGCGGTCCGCCCCGGCGGCCAGCCGCACGTCGATGCGCGAGAGCCGCCCGAGCCGGTCGAACGCGGCCTGCGCGCCGGCGATGTCCATCACCGCCAGGGGCACGCCCGGCGCGGCATTGCCGCCGGCCACCCGGAGCGGCTGCAGGCTCAGGCCGCTCTGCACCTGCAGCGCCTCGCCCGCATCGAGTGCGAGGCTGCGTTGCGCGGTGGGGTTGAGGAACACCGCGTGGGGATCGAGCGTCGCGAACCGGCTGCTCCCTTCGGCGGCTCGCGGCAGCAGCGCCGGCGCGAGCTGCGGTGCCACCAGCGCGTCGATGCCGAGCACGCGCAGCGGCTTGCGCTTGCCGCTGGCGTCGATGGCATAGCTGTCGATCTCGATGACCGGCGAAGCGAGCGCGACTTGCGGATGCGCCGCCACGCGCGCATAGAGCGCCTCGTCGAATCCGCGGGTGCCGCTGCCGCGCAGCGTCAGGTCGGGCTCGCCGCCCACGCTGCGCACCGCGCCGGCGAACTCCGCCAGCGCCGAGGCATTGATGAGGTGCACCGAGAACGCCAGTGCCACACCGAGCATCACCGCCAGCATGGCGACGGCATGCCGGCCGGCGTGGTGGCGCAGTTCGGGCCAGGAGAGGTGGCGCAGCAGCGTGAACATCGAAGCAGCCTTGCGCGCTTCTTCAGGCGGGGATCAGACCGGTGGGCGTGAGCCGAAGCGCGCGGTCGGCGCGCCGTGCAGCGGTGGCCGAGTGAGTGACCAGCACGCAGGCCGCGCCTTCGCGCCGCACCTCGGCCGCCAGCGCGTCCATCACGCGCTCCGCGGTGGCCGGGTCGAGGTTGCCGGTCGGTTCGTCCGCCAGGATGAGCCGGGGCCTGTGGACCAGCGCCCGCGCGATCGCCACGCGCTGCAGCTGCCCGCCGGAGAGCTGTGCCGGCAGCCGCGCGCCCAGCTCGCTGATGCCCACGGCCGCCAGCATGTCCCGCACCCGCGCCGGGTCCGGCCGGCCGAGCAGCAGCAGCGGCAGCGCCACGTTGTCGCTCACGCTCAGGTGAGGCAGCAGGTGAAACGCCTGGAACACGAAACCGAGCTTGGCGCGGCGCAGAAGGGCCTGTGCGCGTTCGGGCAACGCGCTGATCGCCTCGCCGTCGAGCCGCACCGTGCCGGCGTCCACCGTGTCGAGCCCTGCAATGGCGTTGAGCAGGGTCGACTTGCCGACCCCCGATTCGCCGAGCAGCGCAATGAACTCGCCCGCTTGGACGCGCATGTCGACGTTTTGGAACACCGTGCTGGCGCCGTAGCGCTTGGCCAGGCCGGTGATCTCGAGCAGGCCTGCGTCGGCGGTGCGCGGCGGTGCTTCAGCACCCACCGGCAATGGCGGGCGTGCGTCGGTTCGGTGCTGCGTCGAGCTCATGACGCGCCGCACGGCGTGCGTGGCGGCCACCGGGCCGGCAAAGAGGGCTTTCTTGCCCAGCCGTGCGAGCGCTCGTTCATCCGTCCGCTTTCATCAGCCGCTGCGCCAGCGCCACTACCTGCCTGGTCGCGTCGGGCGCGTCGCAGGCCACGACGTGCCGCCACGGCATGCCGCGCAGCCAGGTCAGCTGGCGCTTGGCGAGCTGGCGTGTCGCGGCGCTGCCGAGCTCGATCAGGCGTTGCCGGTCGGGCGTATCGCTCTCATCGAGAGCCTGCCAGGCCTGTCGGTAGCCGACGCAACGCATGGAGGCCAGTCCGGCGTGCAGGTCGCCGCGCGCGCGCAGGCTGCGCACTTCGTCCACAAGGCCGGCATCGAGCATCTGCTCGAAGCGCGCGCCGATGCGCTCGTGCAGCCAGCCGCGGTCGGTCGGCTCCAGCGATATCAGCGCGCATTCCTCGGGCGCGGAGCGAACGCTGCTGAAGCGTCCGCTCTGCAAACTGGAGATCGTTTGTCCGCTGGACCGCCAGACTTCGAGCGCGCGCTGGATGCGCTGCGCATCGCCCGGCGCGAGGCGCGCGGCCGTGGCGGGATCGACCGCTAGCAACTCGGTGTGCAGCGCGGGCCAGCCGCGCTCTCTCGCCTCGGCATCGAGTTGCGAGCGGATGGCTGCATCCGCCGGCGGCATGGCATCGAGCCCGTCCCACAGCGCCTTGAAGTACAGCATGGTGCCGCCGGCCAGCAGCGGCAGCCGGCCGCGCGCTCGAATCTGTTCGATCAGCGCCTCGGCATCGCGCACGAACCGTGCGGCCGAATAGGCCGCGCTCGGCTCGATGATGTCGATCAGGTGATGAGGCACCACGTGTCGTTCGGCGGCACTCGGCTTGGCGGTGCCGGTGTCCATGCCGCGGTAGACCAGGGCCGAGTCGACGCTCACCACCTCGATCGGCAACTCGCGGGCCAGCGCCAGGGTGGCTGCGGTCTTGCCGGCAGCGGTGGGCCCGGCAACGCAGAGATAGCGCGGTATCACTTCGGCATCGGTGCGCGGGGCGCGCGCGCCGCTCGCTGGGCGCCGGGGCTCGGTCGGGGCATGCTCATCGAGGCGCGAGGGTACCCCGGGGCACGACGGTGCGTTGCCGCACAGCGGCGTGCAGGGGCTTGTCGGAGCATGTCTGCCAGCCGACCAGCATCGGTGCACGCGGCGCGTCTGTGGCGCGTCGGGTTCAGCAACCTCGAGGAGACTTCCATGAAGAATGCCAATAAGCGTTGGGTCGCCACTCTGGTGGCCATCAGTTTGAGTTATGCCGGCGCGCTGCAGTCGGCGCAGGCGGCGCTGGTCGCCACCGAGCAGGTCGCTGCCGAACAGGGCGTCGTGTCGATCGACGCACAGGCCATGCAGCAGCGCGCCCATGTGCTGTCGTATCTGGACCGCCCCGACGTGATCGCCGGCCTGCAGGAACGTGGCGTCGAGGCCGAGCAGGCGCGTGAGCGCGTGGCCGCGCTCACCGACGCCGAAGTGGCGCAGGTTGCACACACGCTCGACACGGCACCGGCCGGTGCCGGCCCGAGCATCCTGGGCACGATCGTGTTCATCTTCGTGGTGCTGCTGGTCACCGACATCCTCGGCCTGACCAAGATCTTCCCGTTCACGCGCTCGGTTCGGTGAGGCCGGCGGCGCAGCGTTTGCGTCGCCGACGCAGACGCTGCGGCGATTCGGACACAGGCCCGGATTCCACAGCGTAGCTATGCGACCTTCAGACCTGACGGGTTCCCCCGTGCGGCAGCCTGAGGCGTCCCGCAGCGCCGGGCTCGTCACAGCGGTTCTTGTCCTTGTCTTCAGCCTCGCCGGCTGCGCAGTGCTGACACCGCCTCAGACGCAGGCGCTGCTGGCCGCACCGCCGAGCGGGATGGCGGAGAGCGCCGAGTTGCGCAGCGTGCCCTTTTTCCCGCAGACGGAGTACGAGTGCGGTCCGGCGGCATTGGCCACGGTGCTGACTGCCGCAGGCATTGCGGCACGGCCTGAGGCCCTGGTCGAGCATGTTTATCTGCCGGCGCGCAAAGGCAGCTTGCAACTCGAGATGCTGGCCACCGCGCGCCGCGAAGGCGCCGTCGCGGTGCGGCTGCCGCCGACGCTGGAGGCGCTGTTGCGCGAAGTGGCTGCGGGCCATCCCGTGGTGGTGCTGCAGAACCTCGGCCTCGCCATCGCGCCGACCTGGCATTACGCGGTGGTCGTCGGCTATGACCTGGCGGCTCGCGAGATGGTGCTGCGGTCGGGTACCACCGAGCGCGAGGTGCTTTCCCTGCGCACTTTCGAACACACCTGGAGGCGCAGCGGCCACTGGGCCTTCGTTGCACTGCCGCCAGGGCGGCTACCGGCCAGCGCCAGCGAGAACGAGGTCACCGCCGCGAGCGTGGCCTTCGAGCGGAGTGCCGAGCCGCAAGACGCGCGGCGGGCCTATGAAGCCGCACTGCGGCGCTGGCCCGAAAGCTTGACGCTGGCCATGGGCCTGGGCAACACCCGCGTTGCCGCCGGCGACCTGCCCGCGGCCACCGCGACCTTCAAGGCCGCAGCGCAGCGCCACGACAGCACGCCGGCGTGGATCAACCTGGCCGAGTTGCACCTGCAGCAGTCGCACTTCACCGAGGCCGAGGCGGCCGCGCGCCGGGCGATCACGCGCAGCGTGGCAGAGCCGAACTGGCGTGCCGCTGCCGAGGAAACCCTCACCCGCGTGCTCGAAGCGCGACGCTGAGAGGCGGGGTCGACCGATGAGCAGGTGCCGGCGTCAGACGAAGGACTCGTAGGCCGCCAGATACCGCCACTGCCCCGCCGGCAGTTCGCCCAGGCCGATGCGGCCGATGCGGATGCGCTTGAGCGACAGCACCTGCAGCCCGACCAGCTCGCACATGCGCCGGATCTGGCGCTTGCGACCCTCGCGCAACACGATCCGCAAGTGCTGCTCGTTCTGCCACGACACCTGCGCCGGCTTGAGCGCCATGCCGTCGAGATTCAGGCCGACGCGCAGCCGCTGCAGCAACTCGGGCGGAAACGCGGTGTGCAGCGCCACCAGCTCCGGCTGCGCGCTCCACGCGACGCGCACCACGTACTCCTTTTCGACCTTGGAGTTCTCGCCGATCAACTGCTTGGCGACGCGCCCGTCCTGCGTGAGCACCAGCAGGCCGCTCGAATCGAGGTCGAGCCGGCCGGCGGGCACCAGGTGCTTCAACTGGCTCGCATTGAAGCGCTGCGGGCTCGCGTCGCCCTTCCAGCGGCTGGCGGCGTTGATCAGGGTGAAGGCGGGTTCATGGCCATCCTCGGCCTGGCCGCTCACATAGCCGAGTGGCTTGTGCAGCAGCACGGTGACGCGCTTTGCCTGCTCGAGCCGCGCCTGCGGGTCGATGGTGATCGCCTGCTCCAGCGCTACGCGCGCGCCGAGCTCATCGACGACGACGCCGTCGACGCGCACGAAGCCTTGTTCGATCCACTCGTCGGCCTCGCGGCGGGAAGCCAGGCCGAGCTCGCTCATGCGCTTGGACAGGCGGGGCAGGAGGTTCGCGGCGGTTGCGCTCGCGGGTGCCGGTGCGGTGCCCGGTCGAGGTGCACGCCGCTGCGCCGGGACGGCACGACCGCCTGACGTAGACGGAGGACGGCGCTCACCGCGCGGAGGTGCCGCCGGGCCGCGGCCGCGTTGCTCCCCTTGGGGCGCGCTGCGTTGCGGCGCCTGAGACGCATCCCGGCGACCCTGCGTGCGCGCCAAATCGCCCTGCGATGCAGGCCGGTCCTCGCGTCGTCCCTCATTGCGCTGCGGGCGTTCACGCGGCGCAGTCGCGGTCGGCGACGCGCCGGGGCGCTCTCGATGTTTTTCGGCGCGCGGCCCCTCGCGACGGGGGGAAGGCGCGCGTGCCGTTTCGCGTTGCGGTGCTTGCGCTGCCTGTTCTTCCTGAAGGCGCCGCGCTCTTTCCGCCTGCGCTTCGGCCAACGTCGGCCGGGGCCGCTTGGCACCGCTGCCTCGCAGCGGCGCACGGCGTTCACCGGCAGCTTTGGGCACGGCCGGCTTCTTGAGTTTGAGGGTCGTCATGGTGCCCCGATTGGAGCATGCAGGCTGCGGCCCGGCAGCGCGCGCGGTCTCAGGAACCGAGGCCGAACAGCTCGCTCAGCGCGCTGCGGTAGGCGTCCTGGCCGAGCGAATTGGTGTTGTGGTGCGAGCCGCCCTCCACAAGCACCCAGCGCTTGGGCGTGGTCGCGAGCTCGAACAGCGTTTGCCCCAGGGTCCACGGGATCAGCCGGTCGTTGCTGCCGTGAACCACCAGCAGCTTGGAGCCGATGCGGGCGATCTTCGAGCGCGCATCGAAGCGCTGCGAGATGAACGGGCCTACCGGCAACCAGCCCCACCGCATGCCGGCCACCACGTCGCGGATCGAGGTGAAGCTGCCTTCGACGATGAGCCCCGCCTCGTCGTCGGCGTGCGCTGCCAGATCAACGGCGATGGCCGCCCCCAGCGAGTGGCCGAAGATGAAGCGCTCGGCCTGTGGATGCTGCCCGGCCAGCCACTTCCAGGCGGCGCGAGCATCTTCATAAGCCATGGCTTCAGAGGGCAGCTCGCTGGAGGTTTGACCGAAGCCGCGGTAGTCGATCGCCAGCACGCTGAAACCGAGCTTGTGCATGCGGCGAACGCGGCTGGCGCTGCCCATCACGTCCCAGCGTGCGCCATGCAGGTAGAGCAGCACGGGGGCCGGTTTCCCGGCGGTGTCGGCCTGCGGCTGCGCATGCCACAGGCCGTGCAGTTTTGCGGGCCGGCCCGTCTCGCCGGACTCGAACTCGATCCAGACGGGCTCCATCCCCAGGGCCACCTCTTCGCCGGCCCACCAGGTCTCGGCCGCCGGCTGGAAGATCCAGCGCCGCTGCTGTGAGTCGAGCGTGCCGCAGCCGGCGAAGATGCCGAGCGACAGCAGGACGGCCAGCAAACCGAAGGCGATGCGGCGGGGGGAGAGATGCGGCGTACGGAAGCGGGCGGCGAACGGCATGCGTCACAGAGCGTCGGTGGAGTCGAGAAGTTCAGCGCTGCGCAGGCGAACCATGAAGATTGACGCTTTTTTACCGGCCGCGCATGAACAGTGCGTCGAGCTCGCGGATCGTTACTTGCCGCCAGGTCGGCCGGCCGTGGTTGCACTGGTCGGAGCGCGCGGTGGTTTCCATGTCGCGCAGCAGGGCGTTCATCTCGTCCAGGGTGAGCCGGCGGTTGGCGCGAACGGCGCCGTGGCAGGCCATGCTGGAGAGAATCTCGTGCTGGGCGCGTTCGATCGTGTGGCTGGCATCGAAGCGTGCCAGTTCGGCGAGCACCGAGCGCGCCAGCTCGACCAGGTCGCCACCGGCAAGCGCAGCCGGATGAGCGCGGATCGCAAGCACACTCGCCGAGAGCGGGGCGATGTCCAGGCCGAGGCGGGCCAGGGCATCGGTGTGCTGCTCGGCGGTGGCCACTTCGGTCGGCGTCGCCGAGAACGTGGCCGGGATCAGCAGCGGCTGCGCCTCGATGCGCGCCGCCTGAGTCTGCTCCAGGCCAGCCTTGAGCCGCTCGTAGACCACGCGTTCATGGGCAGCGTGCATGTCGACGATGACCAGCCCCTGCGCGTTCTCCGCGAGGATGTAGATGCCGCCGAGTTGCGCCACGGCGCGCCCGAGCGGCCACGCATCGGGCTCCTCGTGAGCGGATGGCAAAGCACCGGGCGGGACGTGGTCTGGTTCCCGCGTGCCGGCGTCCGCGCCCTGCTGACCCGTCGCCTGTGCGGCCGTGTCGGTGCCGGGCGCGTTGGCGCCGTTCACGTCCGCTGCCACGGCGCTGCCTGCCGCCCGTGCCGTCGCACCCCACAGGGCGCCGAACGTGGAGCGCTCGCGCACCTCGCCGCGGCTGCTCTGGCCGGAGCCGGCGCGCTGCGCATAGGGCGCCGTGCCGAGCCCGAGCGAGGACTGCATCGGCATTGGATTCCAGATTGCCGGTGCGGTGCTTTCGAAGGGGGAGGACGGCGCCGCCTGCGTGCGTGGGAGTGCCAGCGCGTCTTCCACCGCATACCGCACGGCCTGGTGCACTTCGCGCGCATCGCGAAAGCGCACCTCGGTCTTGGTCGGGTGCACGTTCACGTCGACCCTGTCGGGCGCAATGTCGACGAAGAGCAGGTAGGCGGGCTGGCGGCCGCCATGCAGCACGTCGTCGAAGGCCGCGCGCGCACCGTGCGCGATGAGCTTGTCTCGGACGTGGCGGCCGTTGACGTACACGTACTGCTGGTCCGCCCGGGTGCGCGCCGCATCGGGCAGGCCGACGCGCCCGGCGATGCGCAGCAGGCCCTCGCGTGCAGCGAGCAGGCAGCTGCGCGCCATGAATTCCTCGCCGAGGATGTCGCGCATGCGTTCGTCGGGCGGTGCCGCGCGCCACCGTGCGACGAGCCGGCCGTCGTGCCAGACGGCGAAACCGACGTCCGGTCGCACCAGGGCGTGACGGCGCACCGCCTCCAGACAATGCGCGAGCTCGGTGGCGTCGGTCTTGAGAAACTTGCGGCGCGCCGGCGTGCTGAAGAACAGCTCGCGCACCTCCACGCTGGTGCCGACCGAGCGCGCCGCCGCCGCCAGCTCGCCGCTGCGCGCGTCCAGGCGCTGCGCGTGCGGGGCGGCCTGCGTTCGGCTGGTGATCGCGACCTCGGCGACCGACACGATGGCGGCCAGCGCTTCGCCGCGAAAGCCCATCGTCGCCACACTTTCCAGTTCGTGCAGCGAGGCGATCTTGCTGGTGGCGTGGCGCTTGACCGACAGCGCCAGCTCATTGGCTTCGATGCCCGCGCCGTCGTCCTCGACCGTGATGGCTCGCACACCGCCGGCGAGCAGCTTGACCGTGATGTCGTGCGCGCCGGCGTCGAGCGCGTTGTCGATCAGCTCGCGAACCACCGAGGCGGGCCGCTCGACAACCTCGCCGGCCGCAATCTGGCTGATCAGCTCGTCGGGCAGTTCGAGGATCGGTCGGCGCGCAGACGCGACAGGCGCAAGGGGAAGGGCACTCACCAGCAAGATTGTAGGAGCCGTGTTTCCTGCAACCCCGAGCGGCGGCGTCCCACTGTGTGGCCCCTGTCACGCGCTCGGGCGAAAGCGCTGGACATAATGCCGCGCATGGAACTGATCGCCTTTCTGGTCGACTTCATCTTGCGGGTCGATGTGCACCTGACCAACTTCGTGCTGACCTACGGCACCTGGGTCTATGCGCTGCTGTTCGCCATCATCTTCGTCGAGACCGGCGTGGTCGTGATGCCTTTTTTGCCGGGTGATTCGCTGCTTTTCGTGGTCGGTGCGCTGTGCGGCGTCGGCTTGATGAGCCTACCCCTGTCGATCGGGCTTCTCATCGTGGCGGCGATCCTGGGCAACCAGTGCAACTACGCGATCGGTCGGCACTTCGGGCCCAGAGTTTTCCAGTGGGAGAACTCGCGCTGGTTCAACCGCCGCGCCTTCGACCAGGCCCATGCGTTCTACGAGAAGTACGGTGGCGTGACCCTGATCGCCGCACGCTTTCTGCCCTTCCTGCGCACCTTTGCGCCTTTCGTGGCGGGCGTGGCCATGATGACGCGCAGCAAGTTCACCTTCTACGACGTGACGGGTGCCGTGCTGTGGATCGGCAGCGTGACCGTGGCCGGCTACCTGTTCGGCAACATTCCCTGGGTGCAGGCGAATCTGAGCAAGATCATCTGGGCGATGATCCTGATCCCCGGCGTGCTCGCATTGCTCGGAGCACTGCGCGCGCGGCGCACGCAGGTCGTGGCCTGAGGCGCTTCGCACCGAAGAACGGGCGCCGCCACGCACCGGTGCCGGCGCGGTCACGAAGCTGACACCGGAGCTTGCCAAGCTCTCGGGTTTCCAAGGAGACCCGAATGCAGCTCGCGACCTTCGCCTGGTATCGCCGCCCGCTTGCCCTGTTGCTGGCCGCGAGCGCCCTGTCGGCCGGGCTGGCCGCGTGCGGCGGCGGCGACTCGGACGATGACGACGACGATCTGCCGCAGGCCGCCTTCACCCTCCAGGTGCTGCACGTGGCCGACATGGACAGCGGCGGCGACCTGGTCGAGAACTCGAAGGCGCTCTCTGCGCTGCTGCAGAAGTTTCGCGCCGAGCAGCCCGACAACACGGTCTTCCTGTCTTCGGGCGACAACTACATCCCCGGCCCCTTTTTCAACGCCGCCGACGATGCCTCGCTGGCGCCCGAACTCGGCGTGCCCTCCGCCGGACGCGGCGACATCGCCATCCTCAACGCCATGGGTCTGCAGGCCTCGACGGTCGGCAACCACGACCTCGACCTGGGCACCAACTACTTCGCGAGCCTGCTGCGCGCGACCGGCCCCGACGCCGACGATTGGCCCGGCACGGCATTCCCCTACCTGTCGGCCAACCTCGACTTCTCCGGTGACGGCAATCTTGCCGCGCTGGCCGCGCCCGAGAACGACGGCGCTGCGGCGGCCGAGCTGGCCGGCGAGCTGGCGAAGTACGCCGTGATCACGGTGAATGGCGAGCGCATCGGCGTGGTCGGTGCCAGCACGCCGACCCTGCCGAGCATCACCTCGGTGGGCGGCATCGCCGTGAGCCCGAGCGGCGCCGACACGGCCGACCTCGATGCGCTGGCAGCCGAAATCCAGCCCTCGGTCGATGCCCTGGTGGCCGGCGGCATCGACAAGATCATCCTGCTCGCCCACATGCAGCAACTCGACGTGGAGCGCGGGCTGGCAACGCGGCTGCGCGGGGTCGATCTCATCATCGCCGGCGGCTCGAACACGGGCCTGTACGACGAAGACGACCGCGTGCGCCCGGGCGACACCGACGGCGGCACCTATCCGCTGGAGTTCGCCTCGCCTGACGACGAGCCGGTACTCGTCGTCAACGTCGATGCCGACTACAAATACCTCGGCCGCATCGTGTTGCCCTTCGACGAGGAGGGCCGCGTGATCGTTGGCCGCCTCGACGAAGAGCTCAACGGCGCCTGGGCGACCGACGTCGAGGGTCTGACACGCGCTGGCGTGAGCGTGGCCGACGCAATCCCGGCGGTGGTGGCCATCGCCGACAAGATCGATGCGGTGATCGCCGCCAAGGACGGCAACCTGTTCGGTGCCGCCACGGTCTACCTGGAAGGCGACCGCGTGCTGGCGCGCAGCCAGGAAACCAACCTCGGCAACCTGAGCGCCGACGCCAACCTGGCCTATGCCCGCACGGTCGACGCCGGCACCGCGGTGTCGATCAAGAACGGCGGCGGCATCCGCTCCTCGATCGGCTCGCTCGACATTCCGCCCGGCTCGATCACCGGTCAGAAGGGTCCCACGCGCGCCAACGCAGAGGTGGGCAAGCAGGCCGGCGACATCTCGCAACTCGACATCGAGTTCTCGCTGCGCTTCAACAACGGCCTGTCGCTGCTGACGCTCACGGCGGCCGAGCTCAAGGCGGTCGTCGAACACGGCGTGTCGGACTGGCTGCCGGGCTCGACCCAGGGCAAGTTCCCGCAAGTCGGCGGCTTGCGCTTCAGCTTCGATCCGGCGCAGCCGGCCGGCTCGCGCGTGCGCACGTTGGTGGTCGACGATCCGGACGGCGGCGGCCCGCTCACCGGCCCGCAGGTGGTCTATTCGGGCGGCGCCTTCCAGGTACCAGGTTCGACCACCTACCGCCTCGTCACGCTCGACTTTTTGGCCGGCGGCGGCGACGCCTATCCCTTCAGTGCGCTGTCGGCACCGAGTCGCGTCGATCTGGTGAGCGCCTCGAGCAAGGTGTTCGCGACGCCGGGCGGCGAGCAAAACGCGCTGGCGCAGTTTCTCGCCGCGACGTTCCCGCGGGCCACGCCCTACAGCGCTGCAGATGTCGCCGCCGACGCTGACACGCGCATTCAGAACCTTTCGCTGCGCGCCGACACGTTGCCGCAGAACTGAGCGCCATTGCCCGCAAGACAGGCCGGTGGTCGTTCTTCGGCACGTGAGTTGCTGTCCTGAAACGGCGGCATGCCTGCACAACGCAAGGAGAACGCGTGGACAAGACTATCGGCCGCACACGCTGGGCGATCGCCGAAGGCTACATCCCGGGCTGGAGCCATGGGACAGGGCCGGAGATGGCCAGCCACGAAACCGCCTGCCTGCTGAACGCTTCGGATCAGGACGCGCAGGTACGCATCACCGTGTTCTTCACCGACCGGGAGCCGGTCGGGCCTTACCGGGTCACGGTGCCGGCGCGTCGCACCCTGCACGTGCGCTTCGATCAACTGAAGGAGCCCGAACCGATCCCGGTCGCCACCCCGTATGCGAGCGTGATCGAGTCGGACGTGCCGATCGTGGTGCAGCACACGCGGCTCGATTCGCGCCAGGCCGAGCTGGCACTGCTCTCGACCATCGCCTTTGCCGCCGATGGCTGAGACGCAATAAACCGCGCCGGCTTACAAGGCGCGTTGGCGCGCCAGTGGCGGGTTCTTGGCGAAGTAGCGGTTGATGCCGGTGACCAGCGCTTCGACGAGTTGCGCCTGATAGCGCGGGTCGCGCAGCTTCTTCTCCTCGTCCGGGTTGGAGATGAAGGCCGTCTCGACCAGGATCGAGGGCACGTCGGGCGCCTTGAGCACGGCGAAGCCGGCCTGCTCGACCTGCTTCTTGTGCAGCCGGCCGACCTTGCCGATGTGGCCGAGAACTTCGGTGCCGAGCTTGAGGCTGTCGCGGATCTGGGCGCTGGTGCTCATGTCGAGCAGGGCGCGCTTGAGCGCGGCGTCCTCGCTCTTGACGAGGTTGACGCCGCCCACCCTGTCGGCGGCGTTCTCCTTGTTCGCCATCCAGCGCGCTTCGACGCTGGTGGCGCCGCGCTCGCTGAGCACGAACACCGAGGCGCCGCGGGCCTGCGGGCGAATGAAGGCGTCGGCGTGGATCGAGATGAACAGGTCGGCCTGCACGCGCCGCGCCTTGCGCACGCGCTCCTGCAGCGGCACGAAGAAGTCGCCGTCGCGCGTCATCATGGCGCGCATGTTCGGCTGGGCGTTGATGCGCTTGCGCAGCTGCTGCGCGATCTGCAGCACCACGTCTTTCTCGTAGAGGCCGCTCGGGCCGATGGCGCCGGGGTCTTCGCCGCCGTGGCCGGGGTCGAGCGCGACGATGATCAGCCGCGCGGTTGCCTTGGGCTTGGCGCCCGGCTTGCCTGCCGGCGGGGGCGGGGCGGCGGCGACCGGCGGCTCGCCGATCTTGCCGATGAACTCGCCCAGCGCGTCGTTGACCGCCTCCGCCGCGCGCTCGGCCTCGGCGGCGCTCACCGCGTCGGAGCCCTCGGCTGCGGCTTTCTCCTGCATCAGCGCGAGCAGCGGGTCGCGCTCGACGGTCGGGTAGAGATCGAAGACCAGCCGGTGGCGGTAGGCGGCCACCGGCTCCAGGGTGAAGACCTGCGGCTCGCTGGCCTGCTTGAGATCGATGACCAGCCGCACGACGCGCGGCCGGTTCTGGCCGACCCGCACGCTGGCGATGAAGGGGTCGCCGTCCTCGACCTGCCCGACCAGCTCTCGCAGGGTCGGGCTCAGCTCGAGGCCATCGACGTCGATTACGACGCGCTGCGGATTGCCGATCAGGAAGTGGGTGGCGGCCAGCGCCGTGTCGGACTCGAGCGTAACGCGGGTGTAGTCGGACGCCGGCCAGACGCGCACGGCGAGGATCGTGGCGCCGAAGGCGATGTCGCGCGCGCCCAGCAACAGCACGAGCGCACCGGCCTGACGGATGAGCTCGCGGCGCTGCAGACCGCGCGCGGTCATCGCAGCAGCTCCAGGCCGCGCTCGGTGTAGGCAGACAGTTGCACGGCGCGTTGGTCGTCTTCGAGCGGCACGAGTTCCATGCGCAGATCGGGAACCGGCAAAGTTTCACCGGCGTTCTGCGGCCATTCGACAAGCTTCAAGCCGGGGCCGGCGAAGATGTCACGAAAGCCGGCGTCTTCCCACTCGCGCTCGTCGGTGAAGCGGTAGAAGTCGAAGTGCCAGGCTGCACCGCGAGTCAGTTCGTAGGGCTCGACCACCGCATAGCTCGGGCTCTTGATGCGCCCGCTGGCGCCGAGGGCGCGCAGCAGATGCCGGGCGAAAGTGGTCTTGCCGGCGCCGAGCGGGCCTTGCAGTTCGATGAAGGCATCGCGCAGCGCTTCGCGTTCGGCCATGGCCTGCGCGCGGGCGGCGCAAGCGGCCTCGTCGGGCCAGTGTTCGCTGCGGGTTTCTAGAATCGGTGGATGCATCGAGCGCCGGTGGTCCTGGAGCGAGCAGCCGATCGAGAGGCTGTGCCGGACGACGTGTGGGTCGAGTTGCGCCGGGCGGCGCGCGAGCTCGGATTCTCACAGATCGGTGTGGCCGATGTCGATCTGGCGAGCGCCGAGCCGGGCTTGTTGGCGTGGTTGCAACAGGGCTTGCACGGCAGCATGCTTTACATGGAGCGCCATGGCCTCAAGCGGGCGCGCCCGGCCGAACTGGTGCCGGGCACCGTGCGCGTGATCACGGCGCGCATGGACTACTTGCCTCGCGCAACGGGCGAAGGCTGGCAGGCAATCGAATTCGAACGGCTGCGCCAACCGACCGATGCGACGGTTTCGCTCTATGCACGCGGCCGCGACTATCACAAGGTGATGCGCGCGCGGCTGCAGAAACTGGCTGATGGCCTGGCCGAGCGTATCGGTCCTTTCGGTCACCGCGTGTTCACCGATTCCGCGCCGGTGCTCGAAGTGGAGCTGGCGTCGAGAAGCGGCCTGGGCTGGCGTGGCAAGCACACGCTGGCTTTGTCGCGCGAGGCGGGTTCGATGTTCTTTCTCGGCGAGATATATGTCGACCTCGCCTTGCCGCTCACAGCGCCGAGCGAGGCGCATTGCGGCACTTGCCGCGCGTGCATCGACGTGTGCCCGACGCAGGCCATCGTCAGTGAGCGCCGTCTCGATGCGCGGCGCTGCATCTCCTACCTGACCATCGAGCACGACGGCCCGATCCCCGAAGAATTCCGCGCGCCGATCGGCAACCGCATCTACGGCTGCGACGATTGCCAGCTCGTGTGCCCCTGGAACAAGTACGCGCAGCGCGCGAGCCTGCCCGACTTCGACACACGCGACGCCTTCGATGCACCCTCGCTGCTGCAACTGTGGGCCTGGAACGAAGACGATTTCCTGCGCCGCACCGAGGGCAGCGCAATCCGCCGCATCGGCTTCGAGCGCTGGCGGCGCAATCTGGCGGTGGCGCTCGGCAATGCCTGGCGCGAGACGGGCGATGCTTCTTTCGCGCACGCGCTGGGCCAAGCGCGCGAGGCGGCCAGCGCGCTGGTGCGCGAGCACATCGACTGGGCGCTGGCGCAGCGCTGAGCGCGCCCGGCGCACTCACAACGGCCAGAGCGCGCCTGTCCTCGAGTTCGCCGGTGTGTTAGCGGGAGCTCGCAAGTCTCAGCCGGCCCACAGCCTCACGGCGATCCACGCCGGCAGCGTGAGCATGCCCAGCAGGGTCGAGACCGTCACCAGCCCGGCCACGAAGGGACCGTTGCCGCCCATGCGTGCGGCCAGTACGTAGCAGCTCGACGCCGTGGGCATGGCCGCGAACGCCACCAGCATGGTGAGCTGCAAGGCCGGCAGCGCCATCGCCAGGCCGATGGCCAGTGCCGATGCGGGCAGCACGGCGTGGCGCAAGGCGAGCAGCGCTGCAGCCAGCGATGGCGAGGCCTTGAGGCCGCCGAGCTGCAGGCCGGCGCCCACCGCCATCAGGCCGAGGGGCAGCGCCGCCTGCCCGATGCGCTGCATGGTCGTGCCGACCGGCTCAGGAAACGTGAGACCGGCCAGGTTGGCGAGCAGGCCGGCCAGCGTGCTGACGATGAGCGGGTTGCGCAGCAGCTCGCGCCCGAGGTGGTGGCCGCCGTGGCGGGCCAGGGGCAGAACGGCGCCCGCATTGCACAGCGGCACGCAAACGGCCACCAGCAAGGCCATCTGCGCCACGCCGGCCGCGCCGCCCAGGCGCTCGGCCATGGCCAGCGCGATGTAGGAGTTGAAGCGGAACGCCACCTGCGCGCCCGACGCGTGCAGCAGCGGGTCGGCGCCGCGCCAGTATTTCAGGCCGTAAGCCAGCACGATGCCGACCGTGACGGTGGCCAGGCCCGCACCTCCCAGCGCCGCCGCCTCGGCCGGGTCGAGCGGGTTGCGCACGATGGAGTCGAACAGCAGCACCGGGAACAGCAGGTGGTAGACCAGCTTCTCTGTCGATTCCCAGATCGGCCGATTGAGCACGGTGTAGCGGCAAACGAGAAAGCCGACCACGATGAGCAGGAAGTCGGGCAAAAGGAGCAGTACATCGCGCATGCGCTGAGGTTACCGGGCGCGATGGGCCCGTGCAGCCGGGCCTTCAGGCGCAGGCACACTCTTGCCGTGACCGATGCTCCGCCCTTGCCGTCGCTGCCTGCACAGAGTGCCGCGGCGATCGACCGCTTTCTCGATGGCCTGTGGACGTCGGACGGCCTCTCGGCCAACACCCTGGCCGCCTACCGCCGCGACCTGACGCTCTACGCGCGCTGGCTCCACAGTGCCACCGGCAAGCCGATCGACGCCAGCACAGAAGTCGATCTGCGCAGCTACGCGCTGGCGCGCCACGCCGGCACGCGGGCGACCAGCGCGAACCGCCGGCTAACGGTCTTCAAGCGCTATTTCCGCTGGGCGCTGCGCGAGAGCCGGCTGAGCGCCGATCCAACCCTCAAGCTGCTGGCCGCCCGACAGCCGCTGCGCGTGCCGGGAACGCTCAGCGAGGCTCAGGTCGAAGCGCTGCTCGCGGCACCCGACGTGCAAACGCCGCTCGGCTTGCGCGACCGCGCCATGCTCGAGCTGATGTACGCCAGCGGCCTGCGCGTGAGCGAGTTGGTCACGCTCAAGACGGTGCACGTCGGCCTGGCCGAAGGCGCCCTGCGAGTGATGGGCAAGGGCGCGAAGGAGCGGCTGCTGCCTTTCGGTGAGGAAGCGCACGGCTGGATCACGCGCTACCTGCTGGAGGCGCGTGCTGCCATCCTTTCAGGCCAGGCCAGCGACGCGCTGTTCGCCACCGCACGCGGCGGCGCGATGACGCGGCAGGCCTTCTGGTTGATCGTGAAGAAGAACGCGCGCGCTGCCGGCATTGCGGTGGCACTGTCGCCGCACACCCTGCGCCACGCCTTCGCGACCCACCTGCTGAACCACGGCGCGGACCTGCGCTCCGTGCAGATGCTGCTCGGCCACGCGGACATTTCCACGACGCAGATTTACACGCACGTGGCGCGCGAACGGCTGAAACTTCTTCACGCTCAGCATCATCCGAGGGGATAGCAGGCCGGTTCAAGCGCGCGGTGCTCCCTCGCCGCCCTGAATATCCCGCCCGGCGTTCTCCTGGCCCGCCGCGTGCTACTGTTTTCCCTGCGCGCCGCGCTCGGGTTGATGAACGCGGCTCCGCTCAACCGGGAGCACCGATGAAGAAGGCCACTCTCTACAGTCGATCGCCCCGCACGCAAGCGCGTCGCGCCCCGGCTTCCGCTGCGGCGCCGGTGTTCTCCGATGCGGCGCCGGCCGGTTCGCAGGCAAGCCTCAACGAGCGCGCGAAAAGGCCCCCCGGCCGTGTGCGACGTGCGCTGGTGCGCCACCCCCGCAGCAGCTTCTTCGCTGCGGGACTGTGCGCTGCGCTGATCGGCGTGGTGCTGCAGGCCGCCTTGCTGCCGCCCGCTGCGCAGCGGCTGACGCAGGACGACGTCGATGCAGCCGTGCTGCACACCTTGGAGACGCAGGCATTGCCCTCGCGGCCGGCGCGTGCTGCCGCCGCGGTGATGCCCTCGGTCGTGCGGGTGCGCACCGGTGCGCCCCAGGAACGCCGCCCGCTCGACGAACCGGGCCACGGCGGCACCGGCACCGGCGTGGTGATCGTCGAGGACGGCACCATCCTGACCAGCTTGCACGTGGTGGCTGGCGCCGAGCGCATCACCGTCACCTTTTTCGACGGCTCCGAGTCGGACGCGGTGCTCATGGGCGTGCGCCCGGAGAGCGATCTCGCCGTGCTGCGCGCGCGCCGCTTGCCCGACGACGTACGGCCCGCCACCCTGCGCCCCGCCGCCAGTCTGATGCCTGGAGACGAGGTGGTGGCGATCGGTTTTCCCTTCGGCATCGGACCGAGCGTTTCGTCGGGCGTGGTGTCGGGGCTGGGTCGCCAGCACCGCGCCGAGGACGAACGGCCGCTGCTGTCCAACCTGATCCAGTTCGACGCGGCCGTGAATCCGGGCAATTCCGGCGGGCCGCTGATCACCATGGACGGCCAGGTGGTCGGCATCGTGGCGGCGATCCTCAATCCGACCGACCAGTCCTTCTTCGTCGGCATCGGATTGGCCGTGCCGATAGAGGACGCCGCCGCCGCCGTGGGTGTGCCACCGGCCTGACGACCGCCCGTTTTTCCGCTTTCATTTCCGATCCGCTACGAGGACCACCGCATGCCCGCCTACGAACTCCGTCCCGACGATGTCGCCGCGCAGATGCAGCGCGTGCTCTACGAAGTGAAGAAGGTGGTGGTCGGCCAGGATCAATTCCTCGAACGCGTACTGATCGCCATGCTGGCGCAAGGCCACCTGCTGGTCGAGGGCGTGCCGGGACTGGCCAAGACGCAGACGGTCAAGACGCTGGCGCTGGTGCTGCGGGGCCAGTTCAAGCGCATCCAGTTCACGCCTGATCTGGTGCCGGCGGACCTGATCGGCACACGCATCTTCAATCAGAAGACGGGCGAGTTCTCGACCTCGCTCGGGCCGGTGTTCACCAACCTGTTGCTGGCCGACGAGATCAACCGGGCGCCGGCCAAGGTGCAGAGCGCGCTGCTCGAGGTGATGCAGGAGCGTCAGGTCACCATTGCCGGCGAGACGCACCGCGTGGCCCAGCCTTTCCTGGTGATGGCCACGCAGAACCCGATCGAGACCGAAGGCACCTATCCCTTGCCCGAGGCGCAGGTCGACCGTTTCATGATGAAGGTGGTGGTCGGCTACCCGAGCGAGGAGGAGGAGTTCGTGATCGTCGAGCGTGTCATCGGCGAATGGCCCGACGTTGCGCCGGTGCTCGGCGCCGACGAACTGGCGGGGCTGCAAAGAGCGTGTCGGCGCAGCTTCGTCGAACCGTCGCTGATTCAGTACGCCGTGAAGCTGGTCGCCGCCACCCGCAAGCCCGCCCAGCACGGCCTGGCCGAGCTGGCGCCGCAGATCGCCTTCGGCGGCAGCCCGCGCGCCAGCATCCACCTGATCGAGGGCGCGCGCGCCCTGGCGCTGCTGCGCGGGCGCGATTACGTGCTGCCCGAAGACGTGAGCGAGCTGGTGCCCGACGTGCTGCGCCACCGGCTGGTGCTGTCCTACCAGGCGCTGGCCGAAGGCGTGAGCGCCGACGACCTGATCGCCACGCTCTTGCGCAAGATCCGCCCGCCCGCAACGCCGCTGGCGTCGCGCGGGTCGTTCGCCGCGCCGACCTCGGCCGGCAACGGTGCTTCGGTGCCCCTGCAATGAACAGCGCCGCGCTGGGCCTGCCCGACGCCGAGCGGCTGCTGCTGCGGCTGGAGTGGCGCGTGCTCAGGCGCCTGGACGGCGCACTGCACGGTGACTACCGGGGTTTGCTGCTCGGCGTAGGCGACGATCTTGCCGACCTGCGCGAATACCAGACCCACGACGACGTGCGCCACATCGACTGGAACGTCACCGCCCGGCTGCAGACGCCCTATGTCCGCGAGTACCACGAGGACCGCGACCTCACGGCCTGGTTCCTGGTCGATCTGAGCCCCTCTTCGGACATCGGTGCACGGGCCAGCCGCGGTGCGGTGGCGCTCGATTTCGTCGCGCTGATGGCGCGGCTGCTCACGCGCCGTGGCAACCGCGTGGGGGCGCTGCGTTATCGGCGGCATGTCGACGCGGTGGTGCCGGCCGGCAGCGGCCGGCGGCATTTGCTGCGGCTGATCCATGCGCTGTCGCAGCCTGCAGCCGCGCCGGCCAAGAAAGCGAAGGCCGCGCCTGTCGGCGGTACCCGCCTGCATGAACTGCTGGACGCCGCCCATCCGCTGCTCAAGCGCCGTGCGCAGGTTTTCGTGATCTCCGACTTCCTGAGCGAGCCCGGCTGGGAGCGGCCGTTGGCTCGACTGGCGCAGCGCCACGAGGTGCTGGCCGTGCGCCTGACCGACCCGCTCGACGACGAAGTGCCTGATCTCGGTCTGGTGCTGATGGGCGATGCGGAGAGCGGCGAGCAAATCGTGGTCGACACGCATGATCGCGGCTTCCGGGCTCGTCACGCCAAGGCCGTGGAGCGGCGCGAGCAGGCGCTGCAGGAAGCACTGGCGAGCGCAGGCGTCGACACCTTCGAACTATCGACGGAGGACGACTTGGCGGAGGCTCTGACCCATTTCGTGCAGTTGCGCCGGCGTGTCGCCCAGCGCCGCGGCGGGGCGGCCGGTGCGGGAGCCGCCTCATGAACCTCATCACTTTCCAGTGGCCGGAGTTGCTGTGGGGGTTGCTCGCGCTGCCCTTGCTTGCCGTGCTGTACGTCTGGCTGCTGCGCCGGCGCAAACGCGTCGTTTTGCGTTACGCGAGCCTGGCCATGGTCAAGGAGGCAGGGCAGGGCGCGGCATGGCGGCGCCATGTGCCGCCGGTGCTTTTCCTGTTGGCTCTGGCGGCGCTGCTGATCGCCCTTGCGCGGCCGCAGGCGGTCATGAGTCTGCCCTCGCAACAGCAGACGGTGATCCTGGCGATCGACGTGTCCGGCAGCATGCGCGCCGACGACGTGCTGCCCACGCGGCTGGAAGCGGCCCAGGCGGCAGCGCGAACTTTCGTTGCCGATCAGCCTGCCAACACGCGCATCGGCGTCGTCGCCTTCGCGGCCACTGCGCAACTCGTGCAGCCGCCCACGCGCAACCGCGAAGACGTGGTCGCGGCGATCGACCGCTTCCAGCTCCAGCGCGGCACCGGCATCGGCAATGGCCTGGTGGTGTCGCTGGCCACGCTGTTTCCGGAGATCGGCCTGGACATGGAGGCCTTGCAGGGCGCCCGCTCGGGCAGCAGCCGCTCACGCGCCTTGCCGATGTTGCCGCGCGAGACGGAGAACAACGGCCTCGCCGGCGTCGAGCCGGTGCCGCCGGGCTCTTACGACGAGGCGGTGATCATTCTGCTCACCGACGGCCAGCGCACCACCGGCCCCGATCCGTTGGCGGTCGCCAAGCTGGCAGCCGACCGGGGCGTGCGCGTGTACACCGTGGGCATCGGCACCAAGGAAGGGACGACCATCCACTTCGAGGGCTGGTCGGTACACGTCAAACTCGACGAGGACACGCTCAAGTCGATTGCCTCCCTGACGCATGGCGAATACTTTCAGGCCGGCACCGCCACGGATCTGAAGAAGGTCTACGAGACGCTGAATTCGCGCATCGTCCTGGAGACCCGGCAGACCGAAGTCACCGCACTCGTCGTGGCCGGGGCGCTGGTGCTGCTGCTGCTTTCGGCGGGCTTGTCGGTGTTGTGGTTCCACCGCGTGCTGTAGGCATACTGGCGCTGGCAAAAGCATTCGGCGTGCGCTGCAGCGGCATACCGCCGGGGGTGCTTCGCAGCGGGTGCGAGTCCGCAGCGGTGTTTGAGCGCGGTCTTGCGCTTCGCTTAAGCTGAGTCATGGATATCAGCGATTCGAGGCGGCCCATCGGCGCCTGGCACCGCCAACTCGGCCCACGCATTCGCACGCTGTGGTTTGCCAAGATGGCCGGCACGACACTCGGCATCACCGCGTTCTTCGTCGCCTATTTCTGGGTGCTGCAGCATCCTTTCTTTGCGGTCACCACCATGCCGCTGATCGCGCTGGACCGGTGGGTGGCGTTTCGGCCCGAAGCTTTCGTTCTCTACGTGTCGCTCTGGGTCTACGTTTCACTGGGGCCGGCGTTGCTCAAGGACAGACGTGAAGTCATTTCCTATGGCCTGGCAGCTGGCACGCTCAGCTTGGCGGGACTGAGCATCTTCGTTCTCTGGCCGACCGCGGTGCCGGACTTCGCGCTCGACTGGTCCGCCCATCCCTCGCTCGCTTTCCTGAAGACCGTCGATGTGGCCGGCAACGCCTGCCCGTCGCTGCACGTCGCGTTCGCCGTTTTCACCGCACTGTGGCTGGAGCGAATACTGCGCGAGACGGGTGAGCGGGGCGTCGTGCGCGGGGTCAACGCTCTGTGGTGCCTGGGCATCGTTTATTCCACGCTGGCGATCCGTCAGCACGTTGCGCTGGACGCGCTGGCCGGCGCGGCGCTGGGTGGTGCCTTCGCACTGCTCCACATGGTCCTCCTGGACCAGGCGGTGCGTCGTGCCGGTGCGCGTACCGACGCAGCGCTTTCGGCAGGCGATCCGGTGGCGCCGGGGGTCGAGCCAGCGCTGCCGCACTGAGGGAAAGGAGCAGGGATCCGCCCATGGACCACAGCTTCGTCTCCGCCCTGGTGCTGCTGCTGCTCGTGCTCGACCCGTTCGGCAGCATTCCCATCTTCATTTCGGTGCTCAAGGGCGTGGCGCCGGAGCGGCGCAACTGGGTGGCGATGCGCGAGGCGCTCATCGCGCTGGGTGTGCTGCTCGGCTTCATGGTGTCGGGCCGGGGTTTTCTAGACCTGATGCACCTGTCGGAGCGGTCGCTCGAGGTGGCGGGCGGCGTGATCCTGTTGATCATTGCGATCCGCATGATCTTCACCTCGGGCTCGCAGATCTATGCCTCCGAAGGCGGTGCGCGCGAGCCTTTCATCTTTCCGCTCGCTGTGCCGCTGCTGGCCGGGCCTTCGGCCATGGCCACGGTGCTGCTGCTCGCCTCGCGCCAGCCTGGGCAGATGGTCGAATGGGTGGGCGCGGTGACGGTGGCGCTGTCGGTCTGCGCGGCGGTCATGCTCTCGGCCGAGCGCATTCGCCGGCTGCTGGGCCATTCGATGGTGTCCGCGATCGAAAAACTGATGGGGCTGGTGCTGACCGCCATCGCGGTCGAGATGATCCTGGCCGGGCTCAAGCGCTATTTCATGAGCCCGTGAGCTGCGCCAACTCCTGCGCCGTGAACCCGGCGGCCTCGCGCGCCGTCAGGTTGAACGGCGGCCTCGGCTTCGGCGCTTCGTAGCGCTCGGCCAGTTGCGGATAGAGCGCAACCGGGTCGAGTCCGTCGCGCTCGCACAGAAAGCGGTACCAGCGGTTGCCGATCGCCACATGGCCGATCTCGTCGCGCAGGATCACGCCGAGGATCTCCACCGCGCGCGCATCGCCGGCCTGCGCGAACTTCTTCTGCAGCGGCGGCGTCGCGTCCAGTCCGCGCGCCTCCAGCGTGCGCGGCACCAGCGCCATGCGCGCGAGCGGGTCGTGCGCCGTCTTTGCCGTCATCGCCCACAGGCCGTCGTGGGCTGCGAAGTCGCCGTAGTCGCAGCCCAGGCTCAGCAGGTGCTCGCGCAGCATCGTGAAGTGCAGTGCCTCTTCGCCCGCCACCTGCAGCCAGTCGCGGTAGTACGCCGCTGGCAGGCCGGCGAAGCGCCAGATGGCGTCGAGCGCCAAGTTGATGGCGTTGAACTCGATGTGGGCAATGGCGTGCAGCAGCGCCGCACGGCCCTCGCGCGTGCCTCGTGAGCGCTGCGGCACCTGCAGCGCCGGCACCAGCAGTGGTCGTGCCGGGCGCCCCGGCAGCGGCGCGCTCGGCTCGAGGACGGTTCGGGTATCCAGTGCGAGTGCGTCGCGGTCGGCGAAAAGCGTCCGCGTAGCCGCCGCCTTGGCGGCAGCATCGTCCTTCTGCAGCAGCGCCAGTGCTGCCTTGCGCAGTTCGGGTCGGGGCAGGGTGGCCGGCATGCTGAAAATTATCGGTCGGTCGAAGAAGCGCTGTCCGCCGGTCGCCGCTCACCCGTTCGGCCCGGTGAAAACCCTCGGCACTTGGCCCCATCGAAAGACCGCGCGTGGCTCTATGGCCGACGCTCGGGCATGTGTACCTTTCGATGCATCCGGAGCGCGCTCCGCCTTTGTTCTCCTTGGAGAAACCCGATGCTGAATTCCCCGACCTCGAGACGACGCGCCCTGGCTTCGCTGATCGTTTCGGCGTGCGCCTTGACGCTGGCCCTGCCGGCAGCCGCGCAGGAGCCCAAGCGCGGCGGCACGCTCGTCGTCGGCACCACGCAGACGCCGCGCCACCTCAACGGCGCGGTGCAGTCGGGCATCGCCACCGCGATGCCGGGCACGCAACTGTTCGCCAGCCCGCTGCGCTTCGACGACCAGTGGAATGCGCAGCCCTATCTGGCCGAGACATGGAAGCTCGCGGACGACGGCAAGTCGCTGACCCTGAACCTGCGCAAGGGCGCGGTGTTCCATGACGGCAAGCCGATCACGTCGGAGGACGTCGCGTTCTCCATCATGGCGATCAAGGCCAATCATCCCTTCTCCACCATGATGGGGCCGGTCGAGAAGGTCGAGACGCCCGACGCCCATACCGCGATCATCCGAATGAGCGCGCCGCACCCGGCCATCGTGCTGGCGATGTCGCCGGCGCTGTGCCCGATCCTGCCCAAGCACATCTACGGCGACGGGCAGGACCTGAAGAACCACCCGCGCAATTCCGCCAACGTCGTCGGCTCGGGGCCCTTCAAGCTGGTCGAGTTTTCGCCCGGGCAGCGCGTCGTCATGGAGCGCTTCGACAAGTTCTTCCTGCCAGGCAAGCCCTACCTCGACAAGGTGGTGATGAGCATCACCCCCGACGCGGCCAGCCTGATGCTCGGCCTCGAGCGCGGCGACGTCCACATGCTCCCGTTCGTATCGGTCCCCACCGACCTGCGCCGGCTGAAGGACAACCCGCAGGTGACGCTGACGCCGCGCGGCTATGAGGGCATCGGGCCGATGAACTGGCTCGCCTTCAATCTGGAGAGAAAGCCGCTGTCGGACATCAAGGTGCGCAAGGCGATCGCCATGGCGATCGACACCAAGTTCGTCACCAAGGCGCTGATGGCGGGCTTCGCCACCCCGGCGGCGGGCCCGATCGTCGCCAGCAGCCCTTTCGCGACGAACGACCTGGTGCGCTATCCGGTCGACCTGAAGAAGGCCGCACAGATGCTCGACGCCGCCGGCTACAAGGCCGACTCCGGTGGCGAGCGCTTCAAGCTCACGATCGATTACCTGCCCGGGGTGGACGACCAGCAAAAGCTGGTGGCCGAGTACACGCGCGCGCAACTGAAGAAGATCGGCATTGCTGTCGAGGTTCGCGCGTCCGCCGATTTCCCCGCGTGGGCCAAGCGCATGGCCACGCACGAGTTCGACATGTCGATGGACTTCGTCTTCAACTGGGGCGATCCGGTCATCGGCGTGCACCGCACCTACCTCTCGACCAACATCAAGCCGATCGTCTGGACCAACACGCAGTCCTACAGCAACCCGAAGGTCGATGAACTGCTGAACACCGCCGGCAGCCTGCTCGACGTCGAGAAGCGCAAGGTTCACTACGCGGAGTTCCAGAAGATCGTCACCGACGAGCTGCCGATCGTTTTCGTCAACGTGGTGCCGTACCACACCGTGGCGGGCAAGAAGGTCGGCAACGTGCCCGTGTCGATCTGGGGGCCGATGTCGCCGTACGACGAGGTCTACCTGAAGTAGGCGCGGGTCCCTTGCGCAAGAGCCTGCCATGAAAGCCGCGCGCTTCGCGTTGACGCACCTGCTGCAGGGCCTGGCCCTGGTGCTGGCGGTGGTGGTGCTCAACTTCGTGCTGGTGCATGCGGCGCCGGGCGATCCGGTGGAGACCATCGCCGGCGCCAGCGGCGGCATGTCGGAGGAGCTGAAGGCGCAATTGCGCACCCAGTACGGGCTCGACAAGCCGCTGCCGGTGCAGCTCGGCGTGTACCTCGGCAAGGTCGTGCAAGGCGATCTCGGCTATTCGTACTTCTTCAACCTGCCGGTGGCCGGCCTCATCGCCGAGCGGGTGCCGGCGACCTTGCTGCTGGTGCTCAGCGCCGTGCTCGGCGCCTTCGTCATCGGCACCACGCTCGGCGTGCTGTCCTCGCGCAAGCCCAACGGCTGGCTGTCGCAGCTGATCACCGTGCTGGCGCTGATCGGCTTCGCCGCGCCGGTGTTCTGGATGGGCATGATGCTGATCATCCTGTTTGCGTCGGTGCTGCCGATCTTTCCCGTCGCCGGCATGCGCTCGGTCGCATCGACGGCCGACGGCCTGGCCGGCGCGCTCGATGTGCTGCACCACCTGGTGCTGCCGGCGCTGTCGCTTGCGCTGGTCTACCTGGCCCAGTACAGCCGCCTGGCGCGCGCGTCGATGCTCGACGTTCTGGGCTCGGACTTCATCCGCACCGCGCGTGCCAAGGGCCTGGCCGATCGCGTCGTGCTCTACAAGCACGCGCTGCGCAACGCCGTGCTGCCGGTCGTGACCATGCTCGGCCTGCAGTTCGGCAACGTGCTGGCCGGCGCGATCCTCGTCGAGACCGTCTTCAACTGGCCGGGCCTGGGCCGGCTCGCATTCGAGTCGGTGCTGCGGCGCGACTACCCGACGATCCTGGGCGTGCTGCTCTTCTCGTCCATCGTCGTGATCGTGATGAACCTGCTCACCGACCTGTGCTACCGGCTCATCGACCCGAGGATCAAGACCGCATGAACACCGCAGCGGTGATCGTTGAGCGGCCCGCCGCGGCAGCAGCGCCCGTCGCGCAGGGCCCGTGGGCGGAGGCGCTGCGCATGTTCGCGCGCAACCCGTCGTCCATCGTCGGCAGCGCGCTGTTGCTGTTCGTCCTGCTGGTCGCCATCGCGGGGCCGTGGATCTATCCGGCCGATCCGTTCGAGATCGTCGCCGCGCCGATGACGCCGCCGCTCTCCGAGGAGGCCTGGCTCGGCACCGACTACATCGGCCGCGACGTGCTGACCACGCTGATCTACGGCGGCCGCGCCACGCTGCTGGTCGGCGGCGTGGCGGCGCTGCTGTCCGTCGTCATCGGCATCACGCTCGGTGCGCTGGCAGGCTTTTACGGCGGCCGTGTCGACAACCTGCTGATGCGCGTCACCGAGTTCTTCCAGGTCTTGCCGGCATTGCTGTTCGCCATGGTGCTGGTGACGCTGTTCGGGCCGACCCTCGTGACCATCACGCTGGCGATCGGCGTCGTCAGCTGGACCGGCACCGCGCGCCTGACACGCGCCGAGTTCATGAAGGTGCGCGGGCTCGAATTCGTGCGCGCCGAGCGGGCCATCGGTGCCGGCAACGCGCGCCTGATCTGGAAGGTGATCCTGCCCAACGCGCTGCCGCCCCTGGTAGTGTCGGCAACGCTGGCGGTCGGCGCGGCCATCCTGTTCGAGGCCGGGCTGTCGTTTCTCGGCCTGGGCGACCCAAACCAGATGAGCTGGGGCCTGATGATCGGCTCGAGCCGGCAGTACATCCTCTCGAGCTGGTGGGCGGTTGCCTTCCCCGGTGCGGCGATCTTCGTCACCGTGCTCGCGGTCAGCCTGATCGGCGACGGGCTCAACGACGCGTTGAACCCGAAGCTGAGGGAGCGCTGATGAGTGCACCGCTTCTGGAAGTCGAGGACCTGCGCGTCGAGTTCCGCACGCGGCGCGGCGCGGCGATGGTGCTCAACGGCGTCGATTTCCACATCGATCCCGGCGAAACGCTGTGCGTGGTCGGCGAGTCGGGTTGCGGCAAGAGCATGACCGCGCTGGCGCTGCTGCGCCTGATCCCGTCGCCGCCGGGGCGCATCAACAGCGGGCAGGTGCGGTTCCAGGGCGAGGACCTCGTGCAGGCGAGCGAGGCGCGCATGCGCGAGGTGCGGGGCAACCGCATCTCGATGATCTTCCAAGAGCCGATGACCTCGCTGAATCCGGTGTTCACGATCGGCGATCAGATCGGCGAGTCCTTGCGGCTGCATGCGGGACTCGATGCGAAAGCGGCGCACCAGGGTTCGATCGAGATGCTTCGGCAGGTCGGCATTCCGGCGCCTGAGCGGCGCGTGGACGAGTACCCGCACCAGATGTCGGGCGGCATGCGCCAGCGCGTGATGATCGCCATGGCGCTCGCCTGCCGGCCCGACATCCTGATCGCCGACGAGCCGACGACCGCACTCGACGTCACGGTGCAGGCGCAGATCTTCGACCTGCTGCGCGCACTGCAGCACGACAAGGGCACTGCGATCCTGTTGATCACGCACGACATGGGCGCTGTCGCCGAGATGGCCGACCGCGTGATGGTGATGTACGCCGGGCGCGTGATCGAGCAGGGCACCGCCGAGCAGGTGCTCCGGCAGCCGGGCCATCCGTACACCCAGGGCTTGATCGAATGCCTGCCCGAACTCGGCAGCAGCCAGCAGGCCGAGCGGCCCGAGCTGATCGAGATTGCCGGTGTGGTGCCGTCGATCTGGGAATTGGGCAGCGGTTGCGCGTTTCGCGAGCGCTGTCCTCATGCCATGGAGCGCTGCGCGCGCGAGGTGCCGCCGATGATCGGGGTGGGCGGCAACGGCCACACGGCGGCCTGCTGGTTGTTGGCCGAACCGGAAAGGAACGTGGCATGAGCAGCACGACAGCCGCGACGCCCTTGCTGTCTGTCCAGGATCTGAAGGTTCATTTCCCGCGCGCGAAGAAGGGCTGGTTCAAGCCGCCCGAAGTCGTCAAGGCGGTCGACGGTGTGTCGTTCACGATTCCCAAGGGCAGCACGCTCGCGGTGGTCGGGGAATCGGGCTCCGGCAAGACGACCACCGCGCTGGCGGTGATGCGGCTCATTCCGGCCACCGGGGGCACGATGCGGCTCGGCAACACCGACCTCGGTGCGCTCGGCGCAGAGGCGCTGCGCCAGGTGCGGCGTCGCATGCAGTTCATCTTCCAGGATCCGTTCTCCTCGCTCAATCCGCGCCAGCGCGCCGGCGACGCGGTGCGCACGCCGCTCGACCTGATGGCGGTCGGCACGGCAGCGCAAAGGGTCGAGCGGGTGGCCGAGCTGTTCACCGCGGTCGGCCTGAGGCCGGAGCAGCAGCGGCTTTTCCCGCATCAGTTCTCCGGCGGCCAACGGCAGCGCATCAACATCGCACGCGCGCTCGCCACGCAGCCGGAGCTGGTGATCTGCGACGAGCCGGTGTCGGCGCTCGACGTCGCGATCCGCGCGCAGATCCTCAACCTGCTGGTGCGGCTGCAGCGCGAGCTCGGCCTGACCTACTTGTTCATCTCGCATGACATGGCGGTCGTCGAGCACATCTGCGACGAGATCGCGGTGATGTACCTCGGTCAGATCGTCGAGCGCGCCCCGCGCCGCGAGTTCTTCGCCAATCCTCTGCATCCCTACAGCGTGGCGCTGATGTCGGCGGTGCCGACGGTCAAGGGCGGACGCACCCGTGCGGCGCAGCGCATTAAGTTGAGCGGCGATCCGCCGAGCCCCATCGATCCGCCAGCGGGCTGTCGTTTCGCCGGCCGCTGCCCCGCCGCTGAGCCGGCCTGCGTCGCCGAACCGCCGCCGTTGCGCGAACTCTCGCCCGGCCACTGGGTCGCTTGTCGCCGCATCGACATGGCGGGCGGCACGCCGATCCCGATCATCCGCATGCAATCGGCCTGACGCGAATCGCTGCAGCGCCTCGCCCACGCAAGCTGCATGCTGTCCGGACGACTCCTGCTGCATGCTGGCGCGACCAGACCTTCTTCATCACGAAACACCATGAGCACGACCGTATTTCAGGCCCGCAAGATCATCACGATGAACCCGATGCAGCCCAAGGCGACCCATGTCGCGGTGCGCGACGGCAAGGTGCTTGCGGTGGGTGACCTGGAGCGCATGCGCGAGTGGGGCGACTTCAGCCTCGACACGCGTTTCTCGGAGCAGGTGCTGATGCCCGGCCTGGTCGAGGGGCACTCGCATCTGATGGCGGGCGGCCTGTGGCAGTTTCCGTTCGTCGGTTTCCACGCCCGCACGGCGCCGGACGGCAAGGTGTGGCCGGGCTGCGGCAGCTTCGAGGACGTGGTGCAGCGGCTCGCCGACATCGAGGCCACGCTGAGCGATCCGAAGCAGCCGCTGGTCGCCTGGGGCTTCGATCCGATCTTCCTCGGCAGCGAGCGCATGACGGTGCGGCATCTCGACCGGGTTTCGACAGCAAGGCCGGTCGTGATCCTGCATGCGAGCCAGCACCTGATGAACGTCAACTCGGCCGCGCTGGCGCAAGCCGGCATCACGCGCGATACCGAGGTGGAGGGCGTGGTGAAGTCGGGCAATGGCGAGCCGACCGGCGAGTTGCTGGAATTCGCCGCGATGTTTCCGATCTCGCGGCTGATCGGCAACATCTTTCGCATCACCGCCACCAGCGAACCCGGGCTCCGCAAGTTCGGCCAGATCGCGCAGCTCGCCGGCGTGACCACCGCCACCGACCTCGTCAACGACCTGGCGGACGAGAGCGCCGAGCTGCTGCAACGCATCACGGCCGAAGACGACTATCCGGTGCGCATCGTGCCGGCCTATGTGAGCCTGGACGGCAGCGTGTCGCGCGAGGCCGGCGCGGCGCGCGTGCGCGAGCGGATGGCGCGCAACACCGACAAGCTGCATTTCGGGGCGATCAAGATCGTCGTCGACGGTTCGATCCAGGGCTTCACGGCACGCGTGCGCTGGCCCGGCTACTTCAACGGGCACGAGAACGGCATCTGGATCGGATCGCCCGCGGAGTTGACTGCAGCCATCGAATACTTCCATGCCGAGGGACTGCAACTGCACATTCACACCAACGGCGACGAGGCCACCGAGCTCGCGATCGACGCCGTCGAAGCGGCGCTGCGCAAGCACCCGCGCGCCGACCACCGCCACACGCTGCAGCATTGCCAGATGGCCGACGCCGCGCAGTTCCGGCGCATGGCGCGGCTCGGCATGTGCGTGAACCTGTTCGCCAACCACCTGTACTACTGGGGCGACGCGCACTACGCGCTGACCATGGGCCCCGATCGCGCGTGCCGCATGGATGCGTGCGCCACCGCGTTGGCGAACGGCGTGCCGCTGGCCATCCATTCCGATGCGCCGATCACGCCGCTCGGCCCGCTGTTCACCGCCTGGTGCGCCGCCAACCGGCTGACTTCGTCCGGACGCGTGCTCGGCAAGAGCGAATGCATCAGCGTGGCCGATGCGCTGTACGCCATCACGATGGGTGCGGCGTTCACGCTCGGCCTCGACGGGCGCATCGGCTCGATCGAAGTCGGCAAGTTCGCCGACTTCTGCGTGCTGGACGACGATCCGCACGGCGTTGCGGCGAGCGCGCTCAAGGACGTTCGAGTGGCCGGCACGGTGCTCGGCGGGCGTGTGTTGCCGCTGCCGGGCCGCTGAGCGTGGACGCGTCTCGGCCGCGGTTGCCGCTGACTGTCATCGGCGGCTTTCTGGGCGCCGGCAAGACGACCCTGCTCAATCGCTGGTTGCGCGACGCCGGCGGCCGTCGGCTGGCGGTGCTGGTCAATGACTTCGGTGCGCTCAACATCGACGTCGATCTGATCGCCGCCAGCGCCGGCGACACGATCGCGCTGACCAATGGTTGCGTCTGCTGCTCCATCGGCGACGACCTGACGACCGCGCTGATCGGCGTGCTCGAATCGACGCCGCCCTTCGACGCGGTGATCATCGAGGCCAGCGGCGTTTCCGACCCCTGGCGGATCGCCCAGGTAGGCCTGGCCGATCCGGGCCTCACGCTCGACGGCGTGATCGTCGTGCTCGATGCCAGTGCGGCGCTGGAGCAGGCGCTCGATCCACTGCTTGCCGATTCGCTCGAGCGGCAGCTGAGATCGGCGGACCTGATCGTCGTCAACAAGACCGATCTGATCTATGTGGCCGAACTTGCACGCGTGCGCGAGTGGGTCGCGTCGGTGGCCGGCGCGGCGCCGGTGTTCGAGACGGCGAATGCGGAGGTGCCGCTGCCGGTGCTCACCGGCGCCGCGCTGTTGCCGCCGCAGGACCGGCACCGCGACGGGCTTGCCGCCTGTGATGTAGCGCCTCACGAGCACGGCGGTGATGCGCAGGACGAGCAGCCGCATGACCACGGCGCCTTGTTCGATACCTGGTCGTGCCGGCCCGCCCAGAGCTTGTCGGCCGCGGCCTTGCGTGCGTGGCTGCGCGACATGCCGGCGGGTGTGTTGCGTCTGAAAGGATGGGTTCACACCGACGAATTCGAGTGGGCCGAGATCCAGTTCGCAGGTCGCCGCGGCTCCTTGCGCAAGGCCTTCGAGCGCCCCGCGAGCGGCGTGGGTGTCGTCGCGATCGGCCTTCGTGGCCGTCTTCCCGCAGCGCTACTCGAGGGTGTTTTCGATCCAGCCCGGCCGGCAGTCAGCGGCCAAGCTGCGTCCGAGTACATGTCGCCGAGAGGCTGACGGGCGGCCCCGCCCTCGGCGGCGGCGGCCAACTGCAGCAGGCCAGTGCGGCTTTGCGGGGATCGGCTCGGGACCAGGCGGTCGGTCTCCGTAAAATCGTCGCTTTGCCGGAGTGGCGCATGGCCTTGTTCCAGATCGACGGGCGCTCACCGCAAGTGCATGAGCGCGCGTACGTCGCCGAGAGCGCCGAGCTGATCGGCGCGGTGACGCTCGCCGAAGGTGCCAGCGTGTGGTCGCAAGCCACCTTGCGCGGCGACAACGAGCCGATCACCATCGGCCGCAACTCCAACGTGCAGGAGGGCAGCGTGCTGCACACCGATCCCGGCTACCCGCTGGTCGTGGGCGAGGGTGTCACCGTCGGCCACCAGACCATGCTGCACGGCTGCACCATCGGCGACGGGGCGTTGATCGGCATTCAGGCGGTGGTGCTCAACGGCGCGAAGATCGGCCGCAATTGCCTGGTCGGCGCCGGCGCGCTGGTCACCGAGGGCAAGGAGTTCGCCGAAGGCATGCTGATCCTGGGCAGCCCGGCCAAGGCGGTGCGCCCGCTGGGCGAGGCCGACCTTGCGCGCATGCGGCAGGCAACGCAGAGCTACATAGAGCGGGCGCAGCACTACAAGACCGCGTTGAAGCGCATCGATTGAACTCCATCTGAGACCGATGAGCGAACTCCACAAATTCATCTTCGAGGGCCTGCCGGTGCGCGGCATGCTGGTGCGCCTGACTGGCGCCTGGACCGAGCTGCTGCAGCGTCGCGAGAAGGCCGGCGGCTATCCCGAGCCGGTGCGCGACCTGCTCGGCGAAATGGCCGCGGCCGGCGTGCTGATGCAGGCCAACATCAAGTTCGACGGCGCACTGGTGCTGCAGATCCAGGGCGACGGGCCGGTGCGGCTGGCGGTCGCCGAAGTGCAGCCCGATCTGGCATTGCGCGCCACTGCCACGGTGACCGGGGAGGTGGCGCAGGGCGCCGGGCTCGAAGCGCTGGTGAACGTGGGCGGGCAGGGCCGCTGCGCGATCACGCTCGATCCGAACGACAAGCAGCCCGGCCAGCAGCCCTACCAAGGCGTCGTCGGCCTTCACGGAGACCTGCGCGAGCCGCTCCAGCAGCTCTCCGAGGTGCTGGAGCACTACATGCTGCAGTCCGAGCAGCTCGACACCAAGCTCGTGCTCGCCGCCGATGGCCAGGTCGCGGCCGGTCTGCTGATCCAGCGCCTGCCGGTCGAAGGCAGCGGCAACCTCGGCGCGAAGAACGAGGACGGCATCGGCCTGAGCGAGGACTACCGGCGCGTCGCGCTTCTCGCCGGCACGCTGACCCGCGAGGAGCTGCTCACGCTTCCCGCTGACAAGCTGCTGCACCGCTTGTTCTGGGAAGAAACGCTGCGCCGTTTTCCCCCGCTCGAGGGCGCGCATGGCCCGCGCTTCGAGTGCCGCTGTTCGCGCCAGCGCGTCGCGCACATGCTGCGCAGCCTGGGCCGCGAGGAGATCGACGGGCTGATCGAAGAGCGTGGTACGGCGGAAGTGGGCTGCGAGTTCTGCGGGGCGCAGTACCGCTTCGACGCGGTGGACGTCGGCGAGGTCTTCACATCGCCACGCGACCAGCCGCCGGCGCCGAGTGCGGTGCACTGAGCCGCAGACAACGGCATCCGCACGGGCCTGGCTGCCCCGCGCGGGAACGGCAACGGCCAGGAAATCCGGGCTGCGAGGCGTATCGATCGGCGCTTGGCGCCTTTCGCGAACAGGTCCCGGTGCTACAGTCACCCCCGCAATTCGGTCCTTCCCGTCCCCTTTTCTGGTTCAGTCGAACAAGCAAAGGCGGGTCGCAATCCGCCAACCGGTTCAGCCGTGTCGCGGAAGGTTTTTTCATAACCAGCCAACGCCTCGCAGACCGGGGTGAAAGGTGAGCGAAATGATGCAGCACCACCGCTCGAACTCGTACCTGTTCGGGGGCAACGCGCCCTATGTCGAAGAGTTGTACGAGGCCTATCTGGACAATCCGGGCTCCGTGCCCGAGAACTGGCGTTCCTACTTCGACGCCCTCCAGAACGTTCCCGCGGGTGATGGCTCCGAGGCCCGCGATGTGGCCCACGCCCCGGTCATCGAATCCTTCGCACAGCGCGCCAAGGCGAACGCCTTCGCGGTGAAGGCGAGCGCCGCCGAACTGGCGGTCGCGCGCAAGCAGGTTCACGTGCAGTCGCTGATTGCGGCCTACCGGTCGTTGGGCGCGCGCTGGGCCGACCTCGATCCGCTCAAGCGCGCCGAACGGCCGAAGATCCCCGAACTCGAGCCGGTGTTCTACGACCTGACCGAGTCCGACATGGACATCACGTTCAGCGCCACGAACACCTACTTCACCACGGCCGAGCAGCAGACGCTGCGCGAGATCGTGCAGGCGCTGCGCGAAACCTACTGCGGCACGATCGGTGCGGAGTTCATGCACATCACCGAGCCGGGCGAGAAGCGCTGGTGGCAGGAGCGCCTGGAGCGCATCCGCTCCAAACCCAGCTTCAGCGCGGACGAGAAGACGCACATCCTCGAGCGCCTCACCGCAGCCGAAGGCCTTGAGCGCTTCCTGCATACCAAGTACGTCGGCCAGAAGCGCTTCTCGCTCGAAGGCAGCGAGAGCTTCATCTGCTCGATGGACGAACTGCTGCAGCGCGGCGGCGAGCTCGGCGTGCAGGAGATCGTCATCGGCATGGCGCACCGCGGCCGGCTCAATGTGCTGGTGAACACCTTGCGCAAGGCGCCGAAGGATCTGTTCAGCGAGTTCGACCACACCGCCAAGGAAGACCTGCCGTCCGGCGACGTGAAGTACCACCAGGGCTTCTCGAGCGACGTCACCACCCGCGGCGGCCCGATCCACCTGAGCCTGGCCTTCAATCCTTCGCACCTGGAGATCGTCAACCCGGTGGTCGAAGGCTCGGTCAAGGCGCGCCTTGACCGCCGCGGCGACGCCGAAGGCGACACCGTGTTGCCGGTGCTCGTGCACGGCGACGCCGCGTTCGCCGGCCAGGGCGTGGTGATGGAAACGCTGGCGCTGGCACAGACGCGCGGCTACTACACCGGCGGCACGGTGCACATCGTCATCAACAACCAGATCGGCTTCACCACTAGCGATCCGCGCGACTCGCGTTCCACGCTGTATTGCACCGACGTGGTCAAGATGATCGAGGCGCCCGTGCTGCACGTGAACGGCGACGACCCCGAAGCAGTCGTGTTGTGCACGCAGCTCGCGCTCGACTACCGCCAGGAGTTCAACAAGGACGTGGTGGTCGACATCATCTGCTTCCGCAAGCTGGGTCACAACGAGCAGGACACGCCCTCGATGACCCAGCCGCTGATGTACAAGAAGATCGCGGCGCATG
>NZ_JACDCW010000033.1 GCF_013817345.1 Methylibium sp. | reverse complement strand
TGGCGCCACATTGCGGCCGATCACGCCGTAGACGATGGCGTAGGTGGTGCCCGCCTGGGCCATGCCGATCATCAAACCGGCGCTGCCGGTGAAGGCCAGGCCCGAAGTGGCCAGCGCCATCAGCACGAGCCCGCCGGCGTAGAGCAGCGCGCCGGCCAGCAGCACCTTGAAGGCGCCGTAGCGATCGGCCAGCATGCCGGCGAAGGGGCCCGTCAGGCCCCACATCAGGTTCTGGATCGCCAGCGCGAAGGCGAAGGTTTCGCGCGACCAGCCGCGGTCCATGGTGACCGGCTGCAGCCACAGGCCGAAGCCGTGGCGGATGCCCATCGACAAGGTGACGATGGCGGCACCGCAGATCAGCACCTGGGTCATCGACAGTCGGTTGGCGGTCGCGACGGGCTGGCTCATGGCGAGCACTGTAGCCAAGCGGCGCCGTTCCTGCCGGCTAGACGCCCTGCCCGGTGAGCGATCGAACGGCGAGTCCCGGCTTCGCCGGGATCACTTGGCGAAGTGGCTCGGCGACCGCCTGCTGCGCCAGCCTCCCGTTCTCGCTCAACGGCCGGCGAAGCTCCTCAGGGCGCGCTTCAATGGACTGCCCGGGCCGTGCGGCGGCCGGTACTCGGGCAGGCGCGCGGTGCCGGTCTTGCTGTGCACCGGCGGCTCGATCGGCCGTTTCTCGATGGCCAGCACGCTGTCGTAGAAGTGCAGCGAATGAGTGCTGCGGGTGAAGTCATTGACCGCCAGGCGCGCCGGCTGCTGGGAGTGCCAGGCGTGCAACTGGTCGATGAGCCCCTTGCTGTATTCGATGAAGCTCGCGCTGGCGCCCATGCCGCCGCCGAACTCGCGCCGGTAGCACGTGAGCAGGTCTTCGGCCATGTACACGCCGTTCCGATCGACCCGCGGATACAACTCCTCGAAGGTGCAGCGCAACTGGCTCATCATGTGGCCGCCGTCGTCGAGCACGATGTCGATGCGCGGCATGGCATCAGCCACCGATCGCAGAAAAGCACGGTCTTCCTGGTCGCCGATGAAGATGTTGACGCGGTCTTCCTCGAGCTCGCGGCAGGCCGGGTTGATGTCGACGCCGTAGATGTGCGCCTGTGGACCGAAGTAGTCCTTCCACATCTGCAGCGAGCCGCCCTGGTACACGCCGATCTCCAGCATGTGCACCGGCTGGCCGCGAAAACGGGCGAAGTGGCGCTCGTAGATCTCGAAGAAGTGGTGCCACTTGTGGATGAGATTGCCGGTGTTGGCGTGGAAATAGCGCTCGAGGTCGTTCATGGCGCGCGAGTGTAGGGCGCTCCCTACAATCCGCCGCCTATGGCAAAGCAAGGCAAGTACGCAGAAGAATCGATCCGGGTGCTCAAGGGCCTGGAGCCCGTCAAGCAGCGTCCGGGCATGTACACCCGCACCGAGACGCCGCTGCACATCGTGCAGGAGGTGATCGATAACGCGGCAGACGAAGCGCTCGCGGGGCACGGTCAGCGAATCGCCGTGACGGTGCATGCCGACGGCTCGGTGAGTGTGGAAGACGACGGCCGCGGCATTCCCTTCGGCCTGCATCCCGAAGAACAAGTGCCGGTCGTCGAGATCGTGTTCACGCGTTTGCATGCCGGCGGCAAGTTCGACAAGGGATCGGGCGGCGCTTACAGCTTTTCGGGCGGACTGCATGGCGTTGGTGTGAGCGTGACCAACGCGCTGTCCACGCGCCTGCAGGTGACGGTGTTTCGCGAAGGCAAGGTCGCCACGCTGGCTTTCGGCAGCGGCGACGTGACGGAGGCGGTCGTCACGCGCAAGGCCGGCGCCGCGGATCGCCGGCAGGGCACCAGCGTTCGGGCCTGGCCCGACCCGAAGTACTTCGACACGGTCGATCTGCCCAAGGCCGAACTGGTGCACCTCCTGCGCAGCAAGGCCGTGCTGATGCCGGGCGTGACGGTGACGCTTGCCTTCGAGAAAACCGGTGAAGTGCAGAGCTGGCGCTATGAAGGCGGCCTGCGCGACTACCTGCTGCAAAGCCTGAACGCCGACCCGGTGATCCCGCTCTTCGAGGGCGCGCATTACGCCCGCGAAACCGAGACCGAGAACTTCGCGGAAGGCGAGGGTGCCGCCTGGTGCGTGGCCTTCACCGAAGAAGGCAACGCACTGCGCGAAAGCTACGTCAACCTGATTCCCACCATCGCCGGCGGCACGCACGAATCGGGCTTGAAAGACGGCCTCTTCACCGCGATCAAGGGCTTCATCGACCTGCATTCGCTGTTGCCCAAGGGCGTGAAGCTGATGCCCGACGACGTGTTCTCGCGCGCCAGTTTCGTGCTGAGCGCGAAGGTGCTCGATCCGCAGTTCCAGGGCCAGACCAAGGAGCGCCTGAACTCGCGCGATGCGCTGCGCCTCGTCTCCACCTACGTGCGCCCCGCCTTTGAGCTGGGGCTCAACCAGCACGTGGCTGAAGGCAAGAAGCTGGCCGAGCTGGTGATCCGCCAGGCCCAGGCGCGCCAGCGCGCGGGCCAGAAGGTGGAAAAGCGCAAGGGCTCCGGCGTGGCCGTGCTGCCCGGCAAGCTCACCGATTGCGAGAGCCGCGACCTGAGTTTGAACGAGCTGTTCCTGGTCGAGGGCGATTCCGCCGGCGGCAGCGCCAAGATGGGCCGCGACAAGGAAACGCAGGCCATCCTGCCGCTGCGCGGCAAGGTGCTCAACTCCTGGGAGGTCGAGCGCGACCGGCTGTTCGCCAACAACGAGATCCACGACATTGCGGTGGCCATCGGCGTCGATCCACACGGCGCGAACGACACGCCCGATCTGTCCGGCCTGCGCTACGGCAAGGTCTGCATCCTGAGCGATGCCGACGTCGACGGCTCGCACATCCAGGTGCTGCTGCTGACGCTGTTCTTCCGCCATTTCCCCAAGCTCATCGAAGCGGGCAACGTCTTCATCGCCAAGCCGCCGCTCTTTCGCGTCGACACGCCGGCGCGGGGCAAAAAGCCGGCCGCCAAGCTCTATGCGCTCGACGACGGCGAGCTCACTGCCATCCTCGACAAGCTGCGCAAGGAAGGAGCGCGCGAAAACTCCTGGGCCATCAGCCGCTTCAAGGGCCTGGGCGAGATGAACGCCGAGCAGTTGTGGGACACCACGCTCAACCCCGAGACCCGCCGCTTGCTGCAGGTGTCATGGGGCCGGCTCGATTTCCTCGCAACCGAGGGGTCGTTCAACAAACTGATGGGCAAGGGCGAAGCGGCCTCGCGGCGGGCGTTGATGGAGCTGCATGGGGACGAGGTGGAGGTGGACGTGTGAATCCCGCACCCGCCGCCACGCAGTTGCGCCTGCGCCCCACCATGCTGTTCGACCTCGACTTCGTGCTCACGGTCGAGCAGGACCCGGCCTGCCGGCCCTTTATTACGCCATGGGAGCGTACGCAGCACGAGGGCGCGGTGCGGTTTCCCGACTTCCGGCACTTCATCGTCGAGGCGGGCACCGGCACGCAGGCGGTCGGCTTCGTGATCCTGCAGGGGTGCCGCAGCCGGCATCGCTCGATCGAGCTCAAGCGCATGGTGATCCAGGTGCAGGGGCAAGGCCTGGGTCGCGCGTGCCTGCGCATGCTCGAGCAGATCGCCTTTCGCGACCTGCATGCGCATCGTTTTTGGCTCGACGTGAAGGCGAACAACGTCCGGGCCAAGGCGCTGTACGACAGCGAAGGCTTTGTCGAGGAAGGGCGGCTGCGCGACTGCGTGCTCACTGACGAGAACGGCGTGCAGGGCTACGACTCGCTGATCGTGATGTCGATGCTCGAAGCCGAGTACGCCGAGCGGCAGCAGGCCGGGCAAGACGCTGCCTGAGAAGTTTCCTAGGACTTCGGACAGGGTCGGCCAGCGAGCTGCCGACGATCCGGCGAACTCTTGTCAGAACTCAGTGCGACTGCTTCGACGCCGCGACCTACAATCGGCATGACCAACTCTGGTCAATCCGTGTTGTCGACGAAGGACATGCCATGCAGGTCAACATTTACGAAGCCAAGACCCGACTGTCCGAACTGGTGGAGCAGGCGCGTCAGGGGCACACCGTGGTGATCGCCAAGTCGGGCACGCCGATGGCCAAGCTGGTGCCGCTCGATTCCGGGCCGAAACGCCAGATCAAGTTCGGCTTGATGAAGGGGGAGTTCATGGAGACCGCGGACTTCGACGACCCGCTTCCAGACGACCTGCTCGCAGCTTTCGAAGGCCGTGAGCCTTGAAGCTGCTGCTCGACACGCACATCGTCTTGTGGATGCTGCGCGATGCCCGTGAACTGGGTGCGCAGGCGCGCAAGCTGATCGGCGCCGCCGACGAGCTTTACGTCAGCAGCGTCTCGATCTGGGAGGCCGCCATCAAGGCGGCGGCCGGCAAGCTGCCGATCGACATGCCCCGCATGGAAGCGCAACTGTTGGCGACCGGGTGCCTTCCTTTGCCCATGACCTGGGCGCACGCCGTGGCCTATCGCCAACTGCCCCCCCTGCACCGCGACCCGTTCGACCGCATGCTCGTCTCGCAGGCGATGAGTGAGCCGCTGCGCTTCCTGACCCACGACGCCGCCCTGGCCGCCTACTCCGATCTCGTCACCGTTGTCTGAATGAACGACCTGTTTGCCCCCGTGCTGCCTGATCCGGGCGACGCCATCACCCTGGCCGACTACGCCGAGCGCGCCTATCTCGAGTACGCCCTTTCCGTCGTCAAGGGCCGCGCGCTGCCCGACGTGTGCGACGGCCAAAAGCCCGTGCAGCGCCGCATCCTCTATGCGATGGAGCGCCTGGGCCTGGCCTTCACCACGCCGGGCGGCCCCAAGGCGATGAAAAGCGCGCGCGTGGTCGGCGACGTGCTCGGGCGCTACCACCCGCACGGCGACAGCGCTGCCTACGACGCGCTGGTGCGCATGGCGCAGGATTTTTCGCAGCGCTATCCGCTGATCGACGGGCAGGGCAACTTCGGCTCGCGCGACGGCGACGGCGCGGCGGCCATGCGCTACACCGAAGCGCGCCTCGCGCCCATCACGCGGCTGCTGCTCGACGAGATCGACGAAGGCACGGTCGATTTCATCGCCAACTACGATGGCTCGACGCAGGAGCCGCGCCAGTTGCCGGCGCGCCTGCCTTTCGTGCTGCTCAACGGCGCCAGCGGCATCGCGGTCGGTCTGGCCACCGAGGTGCCGAGCCACAACCTGCGCGAGGTGGCGGCCGCTGCGGTCGCGCTCCTCAAGAACGAGAAGCTGGCCGAAGACGAGTTGCGTGCGCTGCTGCCCGGCCCCGACTATCCGGGCGGCGGCCAGATCATCAGTGGCGAGTCCGATATCCGAGAGGCTTACCGGACGGGCCGCGGCTCGCTCAAGGTGCGCGCGCGCTGGAAGATCGAGGACCTTGCGCGCGGCCAGTGGAACCTGGTGGTCACCGAACTGCCTCCCGGCGTGAGCACGCAGAGGGTGCTCGAAGAGATCGAGGAGCTCACCAATCCGAAGGTGCGGGCTGGCAAGAAGGCCGTCTCTGCGGAGCAGGCGCAACTCAAGACGACCGTGCTCACCGTGCTCGACGCGGTGCGCGACGAGTCCGGCAAGGAGGCCGCGGTGCGCCTCGTGTTCGAGCCCAAGAGCCGCACGGTGGAGCAGCAGGAGCTGATCAACGTGTTGCTGGCACACACCAGCCTGGAGACTTCGGCGCCGATCAACCTGACGATGGTGGGCGCCGACGGCCGGCCCACGCAAAAGAGCCTGCGGCAAATGCTGGCCGAGTGGATCGGCTTTCGCCTGGCGACGGTGCAGCGCCGCACGCGCCACCGGCTCGGCAAGGTGCTGGACCGCATCCACATCCTCGAAGGCCGGCAGCTCGTGCTGCTCAACATCGACGAGGTGATCCGCATCATTCGTGCGGCCGACGAGCCCAGGCCGGCGCTGGTCAAGCGCTTCGGGCTGAGCGAACGGCAAGCTGAAGACATTCTCGAGATCCGCCTGCGTCAACTGGCGCGGCTGGAGGCGATCAAGATCGAGCAGGAGCTGAAGGACTTGCGGGTCGAGCAGGGCAAGCTCGAGGACATCCTGAACAGCCCGACTGCACTGCGGCGCACGGTGGTCAAGGAGATCGAGGCCGATGCCAGACAGCATGGCGACGAGCGCCGCACTCTTATTCAGGCCGACAAGCGGGCGGTGGCGGAGGTGCGGGTGATCGACGAGCCGGTCACGGTGGTGATCAGCGCCAAGGGCTGGGTGCGGGCGCGCCAGGGCCACGGGCACCCTATGGCCAGCTTCGCCTTTAAGGCGGGCGATTCGCTCTACGGCACCTTCGAGTGCCGCACCACCGATGCGCTGCTCGTCTTCGGCTCCGCGGCCAACGGCGCGGGCCGCGTGTACAGCGTGTCGGTGGCGGGCTTGCCGGGCGCGCGCGGCGACGGCCAGCCGATCACCTCGATGATCGATCTGGAAACCGGCACCCAGCCGCTGCACTACTTCGCCGGCCCGGCCGAGGCCACGCTGCTGCTCGCCAACACCGGCGGCTACGGCCTGCTCGCGAAAGTGAGCGACCTGGTCGCACGCCAGCGCGGCGGCAAGAGCTTCCTGAGTCTGGCCGAGGGTGACAAGCCGCTGCCGCCGAGCCGGGCCGACGGTGCGGCGCAAGTGGCCTGTCTGAGCTTGACGGGTCGTCTGCTGGTTTTTGCGCTGGATGACATCAAGCTCCAGCCCAAGGGGGGCCGCGGTCTCACCTTGATCGATCTCGAAGCGAGGGACGCCTTGGTCAGCGTGGCTGCATTCGAGAAGACGCTGCGGGTGCTCGGCAGCGGGCGCGGTGGCAAGGCCAAGGACGAAACACTGGGCGCCGCCGCGCTAACGGTTTATCGCGGCGCGCGCGCCCGCAAGGGCAAGCCGGCGGATATCGGCTTCAAGCCGACCTTGCTGCTGCGCACCTGAGCCGCGTTGCCACCTTGCAAGCGAATGACGGCGGGGCGCTTGCTTCGTCCGCCGAGCCGTTCGCGGGCGGCGGCGAGGTCACTTGCCGCGAGCCACCGGCCTTGCTCGCTTGGCCGAGGTCACGCCGGGTTTGGTCGCTGCTGACGTTGAAACCGGCGGCTCGGCCGGCCGTGCGCTGACCCGGCGGCGCCGTGCCGGTTGTTCCGGTCGAGCGACGCTGGGCTTGGCGCTTTTGGCTGGCTTCGGCGGCGTCACCACGCCTGCCGGCGGCTGCACGGGCACGCTGGGCCACAGCGAGCGCCAGTAGCGCCACCAGTCCTCCGTGGCATGGGCCGTGTGTTGCCAGACGGCGCGTTGCGCCTCGGCGATGGCTTGTGGCGACCACAGCGCCGCATCGCGTCGCGATTCGGCTTTCGGCGTGGCAGTGCCGTTGTCGGACGGGTGGGGAAACCAGAAACGCCAGGGGGTCATGCTCGTCTCCTTCGGCGCGCGGTGCGCCGGCGACTAGCTTAGGCCTTGCGCAGGACGATGCCTCGAACCCGGGAACCGGGTGCGGGTTTGACGCGACAGTCTCAGCCTCGCAACCTGTCCCGTCTCGCTGCATCAGCGCAGCTTGCGGTCCCGCAGCAGGAGCAGCGCGGTCAGCGCGATCAATGCGAACAGCGCGCCGCTCCACACCTCGAAGGGCAGGCCGAGCAAGCGCGCGCTGGCAGCCTCCATGCAGGTGGCGGTGACCTGAAAGAGGAAGGGCAGTGCGGTTTCCAATCCCGTCGCACTTAGAAAGCGATCGACCACCGTGAAGGCGCAGCTCGCGTCCTTGGCGGCCACCTGGTGCTGGAACACCGCTGAAGCGATGCCGCCGAGCGCAAGCGCCAGCACGCCGAGGGTGCTCAGCAGGCTTGCCGTGCGCGCCGCTATGGCCCATCCGATCAGCGCGACCACTGCAATTGCGAGGTACAGCACGCGCTGAAAAATGCACCACGGGCAGGGCAGCATGTCGAACGCGTGCTGCGCGACCAGCGCGCCGCTTACCGCGAGCAGGCAGACCAGCGCGATCAACGCCAGCACGCCGCGCGGCATGCGGTGAAAGACGCTGCCCCGTGGTTTCATTGCACCTCGGCGATCAGCTCGATCTCTACGCAAGCGCCCATCGGCAACTGCGCCACACCGAAAGCGCTGCGAGCATGCGCGCCGCGCTCGGCGCCGAACACCTGCACCATCAGCTCCGAGGCGCCGTTGGTGACCAGGTGGTGTTCGGTGTACGTGGCGCTGCTGTTGACGAGGCTGAGCAGCTTGACGATGCGTCGCACGCGCTCGAGGTCGCCCACCGCGGCCTGCAGGGTGCCCAGCAGGTCGATCGCCACCGCGCGCGCGGCGGCCTTGCCGGCCTCGGTCGCCATGTCGGTGCCCAGCTGGCCGACCAGCGGCTTGCCGGCCTGCCGGGCGATGTGACCGGACAGGAACACCAGATTGCCGCTCTGAACGAAAGGCACGTAAGCGGCAGCCGGAACGGCCACTGGCGGCAGCTCGATGCCGAGCTCGGCAAGGCGTTGTGCAATGGTCATGATGGGGGCTCCTGAACGGGGGGAGCGGCATCGTACCGCGGAGGGATGGCGCATTGGCCGAGCCGTTTCTAGACTGCGGCATGCCACCCGGTGCAAGGCTCATCGCGACAGGCTTGGCACTCGTCGCCGGCAGTGCGCTGCAGTTGCAGCAGCCGGCGCTGTGGGCGCCGGTCGGCTACGCCACGGCGCTCTTGCTGGCGCTGCTGTTGTTGGGCAGCGGTCGACTCCTGCGGCCGCGCGGGGCCACTGCGCCGTGGCTGCTCGGGGTGCTTGCCATTGCGGTACTCGCTTTTGCCGCGACCGGCTTGCGTGCCGGCCTGCGGCTCGGCGATGCGCTGGCCGCTGAACTCGAGGGCCGCGATGTCACCGTGATCGGCACCGTCGCAAGCTTGCCGCGGCGTGCGCCTGAGGCCTGGCGTTTCGTCTTCGAAGTCGAGTCCGCGCAACTGGACGAGCGGGCCGTTGTCCTGCCGGCGCGCGTGGCGCTCGGCTGGTATGCGAGAGGCGCAGAGCAGCTGCCGGAGCTTCGCGCCGGCCAGCGCTGGCAAGTGGTGCTTCGCTTGAAGCGCCCGCACGGGCTGGCCAATCCGCACGGCTTCGACTACGAGCTCTACCTGTTCGAGCGCGGCGTGCGCGCCACCGGCTACGTGCGCACCGTGAAAGGCGCGCGCAACGAACTGCTGACCGAGCGTGCCGGGCATGCGGTCGATCGAGTGCGGCAGGGTGTGCGCGACGCGATCGGCCAGCGCGTGAGCGATCCCGCCACCGCCGGCGTGCTGGCGGCGCTGGCCATCGGCGACCAGGCTGCGATCGAGCGCGAGGACTGGGCGCTCTACCGCGACACCGGCGTAGCCCATCTCATGTCGATCAGCGGCCTGCATGTCACCATGTTTGCCTGGGTCGCCGGCCTGGCGGGCACCTGGCTGTGGCGGCGCAGCCGGCGCGCGATGCTACGCTGCCCGGCGCCTTCGGCAGGGCGCTGGATCGGCCTGGGCGCAGCGCTCGCTTATGCGGTGCTCGCCGGCTGGGGCGTGCCGGCGCAGCGCACCGTGCTCATGCTGGCCACCACCACCTTGATCGGCGCGGCCGGCCTTCGTTGGAGCTGGCCACTGGTATGGACGAGCGCAGCGGCGGTGGTGAGCCTGATCGACCCGTGGGCCTTGCTGCAACCGGGCTTCTGGCTTTCGTTCGTCGCGGTCGGACTGCTGCTCGCATCGGGCGAGGCTCGCGGCCTCGTGCGGACCAGCAGCGGGCTCGAGCCGGCGGGCGTAATGGCATCGACGGCGCAGAGTTACGCGGCGAGACCGTCGGGGCATGAAGCGCAGGCGCCAACGCTGCGGGCAAGCCGTGACCGCTTCGCTGCGGTCCGGCTGCGCGCGCCGCGCTGGAGTGGCATTGGCCGGCAACTCGGCCGCGTGATGGCCGGCGGCGTTCGGACGCAGGCCGTGGCCACGCTCGGCCTGGCGCCGCTGAGCCTGGTGTTCTTCCAGCAGCTTTCGGTGGTCGGCTTCGCCGCCAATCTCGCGGCGATTCCGCTCGTCACCTTGCTGGTCACGCCACTGGCGCTGCTGGGCGTGCTGCTGCCGGCGCTGTGGCCCTTGGCGGGCGCGCTCGTCGACGCGCTCGATGCGCTGCTGCGCGTGCTGGCGGCTTCAGACGGCGCGGTCTGGTCGGTGGCCGCCGCGGCGCCCTGGGCGGTGGCTTGCGGGCTGCTCGGCGGTGCGCTGGGACTGCTGCCGCTGCCCTGGCGCGTTCGCTTGCTCGCTCTTCCGCTGGTGCTGCCGCTGCTCGCACCGCACGTGGCGCGGCCCGGCGAGCGGGCCTTCGAGCTGACCGCGATCGACGTCGGACAGGGCACTGCAGTGTTGGTGCGAACCGCGCGGCACAGCCTGCTGTTCGATACCGGTCCGCGCTACTCGATCGAGTCCGATGCCGGCGAGCGCGTGCTGCTGCCTTTGCTGCGCTCGTTCGGCGAGCGCCGTCTCGACCTGCTCATGCTCAGCCACCGCGACACCGACCATGTCGGCGGCGCTGCCGCACTCCTGCGCGCATTGCCGGTGACGGCCCTGACCAGTTCGCTGGAAGCCGGCCATCCGCTGCTCGCCCTGGCCGGCGAGCACGGCACGAGCGTTCGCCGCTGCGAGGCCGGCCAACGCTGGGCCTGGGACGGCGTCAGCTTCGAGGTGCTGCACCCCGACGGGCCGATGCTCGACGCCGCCGTGTCGCGCAAGACCAAGCCCAACTCGCTGAGCTGCGTGCTGCGCATCGGTGGGCACTGGGGCGGTGCGGCGCGCAGCGTGCTGCTCAGCGGCGACATCGAGCGCGCCGATGAAGCGCAACTGGTCGCACGCGACGCCGGCCGGCTTTCGAGCGAGGTGCTGCTGGTCCCCCACCACGGGAGCAAGACCTCGTCGAGTGCGCTCTTCCTCGACGCCGTGTCGCCGCGCCTTGCGGTGGTGCAGGCCGGCTACCGCAACCGCTTCGATCATCCGGCAGCCGACGTGCTGGCACGCTTCGAGGCCCGCGGCATTGCGGTGCTCGCCAGTGCGCGTTGCGGCGCCTGGACGTACGGGCCGCAGGGCGAAAGCTGCCGGCGCGATGCGGTTCGCCGCTACTGGCACCATCCGGACGCCAGTGCCTTGCCGGTCGGGCCGGGCGAGGGCGTCGCGGGCGCGGCAGCCGCGCTGCCGTACGCCGAGTGAGTGCCCAGGCCGAATCGGACGCCCGATAGGCGGGGTGCCTGGGTGAGGTAATCACGTAGGGCCAGCAGTCGCCGTATGCCTACAGTCGGGGCTTCGTCGTTCACCCTCAGAGGAGACGCTCATGCGTTTGACCCATTGCATCGCCGCCGTCGTGGCCAGTGCCGCCGCCTTGACCAGCATGGCGGTGTCCGCCCAGCAGCAGTTCATCAACGTGCTCACGGGAGGCCAGAGCGGTATCTACTATCCGATCGGCGTCGCGCTTTCGCAGGTGTACGCGAAAGCCATCCCCGATGTGCGCGCCACGGCGCAGGTCACCAAGGCCTCGGCTGAAAACCTGAATTTGCTGCAGGCCGGCCGCGGCGAGCTGGCGCTGTCGCTGGCCGATGCACTGTCCGACGCCTACAAGGGCAACGCCGATGCCGGCTTCAATACGCCGCTGACCAAGCTGCGGGCGCTCTCGGCCACTTACAACAACTACATCCAGATCGTCGCCAATGCCGACTCGGGCATCCGCACGCTGGCCGATTTGAAGGGCAAACGCGTCTCCGTCGGCGCGGCACGCTCGGGTACCGAGCTCAACGCCCGCGCGGTGTTCCGCGCTGCAGGCCTGACGTACGACGACCTGGCCAAGGTCGAGTACCTGCCGTTCGGCGAGTCGGTCGAACTGATCAAGAACCGCCAGCTCGACGCCACCTTGCAATCGGCCGGCTTGGGCGTGGCCTCCATCCGCGACCTCGCAACGTCCGTCAAGATCGTCGTCATTCCGGTGCCGGCAGACATCGTGGCCAAGATCGGCAATGCTGCCTACCAGCCCGGCGTGATCCCGGCCAACACCTACGGCGGCCAGACCGAAGATATTCCCACCACCGTGATCGCCAACTTTCTCGTCACCCACACCGGCGTTTCCGACGACCTGGCTTATCAGATGACGAAGGCGATGTACGAGAACCTCGACTCGCTGTACGCCGCTCACAACGCGGCGAAAGCGATCAAGCGCGAGAACGCTGCGAAGGGCGCGCCGGTGCCGCTGCATCCTGGCGCGGAGCGCTACTACCGCGAGGTCGGCATCATCAAGTAAGCCGCTGCACGGGCCGACCGGCCCGCTGATAGCTCGCAGCCCCGGCGGCCTCGACACGATTCGGGCCGCCTTTTTCATGACCTACGCTGATGAACCAATCACCCGCCGCCGCCTCAGCCGCCACCACCGCCGCTCCTGACGCTGCCCTGCCTCGCGCCGTGTTCTGGATCGCGATCGCGTTTTCCAGCTTCCAGATCATCACCGCGGCCTTCAGCCCGATCTCCAGCCAGGTGGTGCGCGCCATCCATGTCGGCTTCGTGCTGCTCATGGTGTTCGCGCTGTTCCCGCCGCGGCTCGGCCAGCGCCGCCTCGTGCCGCTGGGCTGGCTGCTCGGGCTCACCGGGTTCGCGCTGAGCTTTTATCACTGGGTGTTCGAGGCGGATCTGACGGCTCGTGCGGGCGAGCTGATTCCGGCGGACGCCGTCGTCGGCGTCATCACGCTGGCGCTGGTGTTCGAAGCCGCACGGCGCGTGATGGGCTGGGCACTGCCGGCGATCTGTGCGACCTTCCTCGCCTACGCCTTGTTCGGCGAGTACCTGCCGGGAACGCTGGCGCACCGCGGTTACGGCTGGGACCAGGTCATCGGCACGATGGGTTTCGGCACCGAGGGCATCTACGGCGTGCCGACCTACGTCTCCTCGACCTACATCTTCCTGTTCATCCTGTTCGGCGCCTTCCTGGAGCAGGCGGGAATGATCCGCCTGTTCAACGATTTCGCGATGGGCACGGTGGGCCACACGCGGGGCGGGCCGGCCAAGGTGTCGGTCATCACCTCGGGCCTGATGGGCACCATCAACGGTTCGGGCGTGGCCAACGTGGTGACCACCGGTCAGTTCACGATTCCGCTGATGAAGCGTTTCGGCTACTCGCCGGCGTTCGCGGGCGGCGTGGAGGCGACTGCCAGCATGGGCGGGCAGATCATGCCGCCGGTGATGGGCGCCGTGGCCTTCATCATGGCCGAGACGATCAATGTGCCCTACATCGAGATCTGCAAGGCGGCCCTCATTCCGGCTTTGCTGTACTTTTGCACCGCGTTCTGGATGGTGCACCTGGAGGCCGGCCGCAAAGGGCTGCTCGGCCTGGCCAAGGAAGACTGCCCAAATCCGTGGACAGCGATCAAGGAGCGGTGGTATCTGCTCCTGCCGCTGATCGGCCTGGTGGCGCTGCTGTTCTCGGGCTACACGCCGCTGTTCTCGGGAACCATCGGCCTGGCGCTGACGGTCGTGCTCATCTTCGGGGCGGCGCTGCTCAGCGGCGTCAACCCGATGGCGCTGCGGGTGCTGTTCTGGGTGTTGCTGGGCATCGCCTGCGCCGGCTTCCTGGAGTTCGGTGTGATGGCGTTCTTCGTCATCACGTCGGTGCTGATCGTGCTGCTGCTCCTGCGCCGCACCGGCAGCGGCGCCTTACGGCTGGCCGTGCAGGCGCTGGCCGACGGCGCGCGCCACGCGCTGCCGGTGGCCATCGCCTGCGCGCTGGTGGGTGTGATCATCGGCGTGATCAACCTCACCGGGGTGGCCGCCGAACTGGGCGGGCACATCATCCTCATCGGCGAGAAGAGCCTCTTCCTCGCGCTGTTGCTGACGATGTTCGTGTGTCTGGTGCTCGGCATGGGCATCCCGACCATTCCCAACTACATCATCACCAGCTCGCTGGCCGCGCCGGTGCTGCTGGAGCTGGGCGTGCCGTTGATCGTCTCGCACATGTTCGTCTTCTACTTCGGCATCATGGCCGACCTCACGCCGCCGGTGGCGCTGGCGGCCTTCGCGGCCTCGCCGATCGCCAAGGAGACCGGGCTGAAGATCAGCATGCAGGCGCTGCGCGTGGCGATCGCCGGCTTCATCGTGCCGTACATGGCGGTGTATTCGCCGGCATTGATGATGCTCGGCGGCGACTGGCTGGCCACGGTTTACGTGGTGTTCAAGGCCCTGGTGGCGATCGGCCTTTGGGGTGCCGGCGCGATCGGCTTCATGGTCGGTCCGATGAACTGGGCCGAACGGGTGTTCGCGGTGGTGGCGGCCTCGTTCCTCGTGGTGGCGCTGCCGCTGACCGACGAGATCGGCCTGGGCGCTGCGGCGCTGTTGGTGGGGTGGCATTTGTGGCGCAATCGCGCCGCGGTCAACCAGCGCGTGGCGACGTGAGCGACGCGCGCTACCGGGCCAGGCAAGTCCCGGTACCGGGGACGCGCGGATGAGCGTTCTCGGTGTGTGCCTGGCACTGCTATCCGCCCCGGCCGAAGTGGTGTTCGTTCCGGCCCAGCGCTTTACGCTGGCCTGGACCCACTCGATCGAGAAGACGCGCTGGGAAGAGGACTACACCGTCGATCTGGATGCGGGCACGCCGCGGCTGCGGGCCTCGAGCGCACGGGTGCGTGGCTCCGGCGCCGGCATGGAGCCGCCCCCCGACGCTGTCCTGCGCGACGGGTGGTACGAGTACCAGGCGGGACAGCCGCTTGCGCCGCTGCGCCTGACGCGCTCGGCCTTCACGCCCGACTACGACTGGTGCGCCGCCGCCGGCTGCCGGCCGCTGGCGGCTTGGCTGCCGTCCGACGGTGGCGTGACCTTGTTGCACGCCTGCCGCGATCCTGCCGCCCGCTGAGCCCGCTGCGTAGGTCGAGCACCGGCGCAGGGGGCTCAGCGGGCGGGCAGCGCGCCCAGCCGGTTGTAGCGCCCTTGCGCACCCGCTTGGCACAATCCCTGCTAAATGCTCCAAGCGCGGGAGACGCAGCGATGACGATGTACGACGAGATGCATGCGGCAGGCCGGCAGGTGCGCGAGCACTACCTCGGCTACGACCGTTGGCTCGCGGAGCAACCCCACGCCGTCATGCAGCGCCGCCGGGACGAGGCGGAGATGATCTTTCGCCGCGTCGGCATCACCTTCGCGGTGCATGGCGCCAAGGGAGAGGGCGCCCAGCCCGACGGCGGCGGCACCGAGCGGCTGATTCCCTTCGATCTCATCCCGCGCATCATCCCGGCGCACGAGTGGCATGAGCTGGAGCGCGGCCTCAGGCAGCGCGTCGCGGCGCTCAACCGCTTCCTGCACGACGTGTATCACGGTCAGGAAATCCTTCGCGCCGGCGTCGTGCCGGCCGAACAGGTGCTCGGCAACGCGCAATTCCGTGCCGACATGATGGGCGTCGACGTGCCCGGCGGCGTGTACTCGCACATCGCCGGCATCGACATCGTGCGTGCCGCGCGGCCCGATGGCAGCGGCAGCTACTACGTGCTCGAAGACAACCTGCGTGTGCCCAGCGGCGTGAGCTACATGCTCGAGAACCGCAAGATGATGATGCGGCTCTTCCCGGAGCTGTTCGGCGGCCACCGAATTGCGCCGTTGGCTCACTATCCCGACCTGCTGCTCGACACCTTGCGCTCGGTGGCGCCGGCGGGCGTGACCGAGCCGACCGTGGTGGTGCTCACGCCCGGCATGTACAACAGCGCCTACTTCGAGCACGCCTTCCTCGCCCAGCAGATGGGCATCGAGCTGGTCGAAGGGCAGGACCTGTTCGTGCGCGATCACCACCTCTACATGCGCACCACGCAGGGCCCGCGGCGCGTCGACGTGATCTACCGCCGCATCGACGACGACTTTCTCGACCCGCTGGCTTTGCGGCCCGACACCACTCTCGGCTGCGCGGGCCTGCTCGGTGTCTACCGCGCCGGCAACGTGACCCTGGCGAACGCCATCGGCACCGGCGTGGCCGACGACAAGTCGATCTACCCGTACGTGCCGAAGATGATCGAGTTCTACCTCGGCGAAAAGCCGATCCTGGAGAACGTGCCTACGCACCTGTGCCGCCGCGACGAGGACCTGAAATACGTGCTCGCGCACCTCGGTGAGCTGGTCGTCAAGGAAGTGCATGGTGCCGGCGGCTACGGCATGCTGGTCGGCCCGGCGGCGAGCAGTGCCGAGATCGCGGCATTTCGCGAACGGCTTCTCGCCAATCCGGCCAACTACATCGCGCAGCCGACGCTGGCGCTTTCGACCTGCCCGACCTATGTGGGCAGTGGCGTCGCGCCGCGCCACATCGACCTGCGGCCCTTCGTGCTCTCCGGGCGGAGCGTGCAGATGGTGCCGGGCGGCCTGACGCGCGTGGCGCTCGAGGATGGATCGCTGGTGGTCAATTCGTCGCAGGGCGGCGGAACCAAAGACACCTGGGTGCTGGAAGCCTGAGGAATCGAACATGCTGTCGCGCACTGCAGATCACCTGTTCTGGATGGCCCGCTACACCGAGCGGGCCGAGAACACCGCGCGCATGCTCGACGTCAACTACCAGATGTCGTTGCTACCCCAAGCGCCCACCTCCTCGGAGCAGGGCTGGCGCGGCCTGCTCAGCATCTCGGAGCTGACGCATGACTACCACCGCCGCTTCGACAAGGTCGCCGCGCGCGAGGTGATGGACTTCATGGTGCGCGATGCCGGCAACCCCTCGAGCATTCATTCCTGCCTGAGCGCAGCGCGCGAGAACGCCCGCGCGGTGCGCGGCACGCTGACCACCGAAGTCTGGGAAACGGCCAACACGACCTGGCTTGAATTCAAGCGCCTGATTGCCGGCGGTACCTTGGCCAGCGACCCGTCCGAGCTCTTCGAGTGGGTCAAGTTTCGCTCGCACCTCTCGCGCGGGGTCACCTTGGGCACCATGCTGCAGGACGAGAGCTTTCACTTCCTGCGCATCGGCACTTTCCTCGAACGTGCCGACAACACCGCGCGGCTGCTCGACGTGCGCTTTCATTCGGCGCAGGGCGAGTTTTTCGGCGTGCGCGAAGATGGCAGCGAGCCGGCCGCGGCGGATTTCTATCACTGGAGCGCGATCCTGCGTTCCGTTTCCGGCTTCGAGGTTTATCGCAAGGTCTACCGCAACGTGATCCTGCCGGAGAAGGTGGCCGAGCTGCTGATCCTTCGCGCCGACATGCCGCGATCTCTGGCCGCCTGCATGAACGAAGTGGTCAGCAACCTGCAATGCGTGGCCAACGAGCAGAGCACGGATACGCTGCGCCGCGCCGGGCGCCTGCGCGCCGACCTGAGCTTCGGGCGCATCGACGAAATCCTGGCGACGGGGTTGCATGCCTTTCTCACCCAGTTCCTCGATCGCGTCGGCGATGTCGGCGTCGGCATCAGCCGCGATTTCCTGGTTCCGGTCTAAGGCTCTGCCCTCGAGCGCACAAGCGCTTGCGTCGTTTCGAGAGGCGCCGAAGCGGCGCCGCGCTACTGTGCGGTCGGCCGGTTTTCAAGGGGCGCCGAGTGTGGGGAGCCCTCATAGCCCGGCACCGTCGCCCGGGCGACACTTCGGCCCCTCTTGCAGGAGCGATGCGATGAAGCAATTGGTCACGGTCGGGGTAGAGCGTTGGGCGAAAAAGAAGGTCACTCGGCGAGAGCGTTTCCTGGCGGTCATGGAGCAGGTCGTGCCCTGGGACCGGCTGACGCAGGCCGCCGAGCCGCATTGGCCGCGCGAGCGCGAAGGGGTGCGCAGCCGCCCGTCGGTCGACCTGCCCTGCATGCTGCGGCTGCACTTCGTGCAGCGGTGGTATGCCCTCGCCGACGACGCCCTGGAAGACGCGCTGCACGACTCCGGCGCGCTGCGCCGCTTTGTAGACATCGACTTCAATACACAGAGCGTTCCGTGCGCCAGCACGATGCTCGAATTCAGGCGCCTCCTCGAGAGCCAATCGCTCCTGCGCACCCTGCTCAGCGAGATCGACAATTTCCTGCGCCACCAAGGCCTGCTCATGAAGCCCGGCAGCATGGCGGAAGCGGCCATCGTCGCGACGGACGGCGCGACTCTGCGCCGCTGCGGTTAGGCGCCTGGCTTGCCTTGATGCCAATTCGCAGATCCAGGGGACTCCAAGCTACATGCCGATCGGCGCGGCTGCCGCCGGCAGCACCAGCGTGGTGTGGTTCACAAAGCGGCTTCCGGCGGGGCCGTCGTCTGTCAGGCGTTCACCGCTGCGGGAGGCGGTCTTTCGGGCGTTCAGTGCGTGGCGACAGAGCTGCCGTGAAGCCCTCGAAGCAAGGCTGAGGCCACAGCCGGTTTTCCTTTGGAAGACCCGCTTTTCGTAGGCGTCCTTCCCTTGGGGGTGAAGCACTTTTTTTCGCTCGCAAGGCACTAGCAGCCGAATACCATGCCGCGCCCGACCGTGGGCGCGACAGGAATTTTTCATGAGTCGTCAGCCCTTCGCTCCTGCATTCAACGCTCTGCATTTCGACGACGCCGCCCGCCTGTACCGCCTGCAGGGCGAAGGCGCACTCTCCAAGTTGCTGGTCCAGGCCTGGAGCCTGAAGGAACAGCTCGACGCACCGTGGACGATGGAGCTCGTCGCCCTGGACACCGACGCCGGCCTGGACACCCAGGCCCTGCTCGGCCAGCGGCTCACGCTGCACACCGTGCTCGCCGACGGCAGCCTGCACCCGCGCAGCGGCCTGGTGTTCGCGGCCCGCGCTGGAGACGCCGACGGCGGCTTCGCCCGCTGGCGCCTCACCGTGCGTCCCTGGATCGCCTTGCTCGGGCACACCCGGCGCAGCCAAGTCTGGCAAGAGCAAAGCCTCGTGCAGATCGTCGAGAGCGTGTTCGCCCGCTACTCCGCCCACGCCCGCTGGCGCTGGACCGATGACGTGACGGCGCACCTCGCCCGCAGCCCCTTCGTCGGCACCGGTCAAGTGCGCAGCTACACCGTGCAGTACCGCGAGACCGATCTCGCCTTCCTCACCCGGCTGCTCGCCGAGGAAGGCATCGGCTGGCGCATGGAGGAAACCGGCGCAGCACAAGCCGGCTCGGCCGCCCCAGCGAACCCGGCCGGCCCACCCGCCCGATCCGCCCGATCCGCCCGATCCACCCCGGCGAGCGAAGCCGACTCCTTCGGCCGCATCGTCTTCTTCGCCGACAGCCCCGGCGCGGCCAGCTGCCCCGCAGACCGCAGCAGCGAGCAAGGCGGGGGCATCCGCTTCCACCGCGCCAGCAGCCAGGAACACAGCGATGCCGTGCAGGCCTTCGGCAGCGCCCGCGTGCTGCAGGCTGCCGAGATCACCGTGCTCAGCTGGGACTATTGGGCCAAGCGCGTAGTCGCCGCCAGCGTGCCCACGAACCAACTGATCGGCGGACCGAACGCCCCGCGACTGGAGGCTTATGAGCCCGCCCGCGCCTACGCCTTCGCCACCCCCGTGCAGGCCCAGTGCGCCGCCACCCTGAGCCAGGAAGCCATCGAAGCCCGCAACAAGACCTGGCTGGGCTGCGCCACCGTGCGCAGCTTCACCGCCGGCACCAGCTTCGAGCTCACCGGCAGCCCCCTGGATACCTTGGCCTCGCTCGGCCAGAACGAGCCCGAGCGCCGCTTCCTGCTCACCGCGGTGATCCACGCCGGCATCAACAATTTGCCCAAGGACATCGGCCAGCGCATCGCCGGCGTGCCGCACGCCCCCCGCTTCGACGCGCACGGCTTCGACGACGACAGCTTCGCTGCGGGTGGCTTCGGGGCCGGCGACTTCAGCGAGCCCGCCGAGCCCGCCGACCTGCTCGCTCCTTGGGTCGGTGCCGAGGTCCGAGCCCAGGCCGCCGCCACCGGCTATGGCAACCGCTTCGAAGCCCTCGACGCCCACGTGCCCTGGCGCCCCGCGCTCACCGACGAGGCCGGCCGGCGCCTGAACAATCGACCCACTGCCCAAGGCCCGCTCACCGCCACCGTCGTCGGCGCCGACGGCAGCAGCCACGGCAGCGGCGCCGAGCAGATCCACACCGACCGCCTGGGCCGCATCCGCATCCGCCACGACTTCCAGCCCCCGGGCGAAGCCAGCACCTGGGTGCGCGTCATGCAGCGCTGGGCCGGCGCGGGCATGGGCTGCCAGTTCATCCCCAGAATCGGCCAGCAGGTGCTGGTCGGTTTCATGGACAACGACATCGAGCGCCCGCTGGTCATCGGCGCGCTGTACGACGGGCGCGGCGAGGGCGGTGTGCCGGCCACGCCGGGCGGCAAGGCCGCGCACGGCGCTGCGCAGGGCCGCTCTAACGCCGGCGATGGCGCCCGCGGCAACGTGCATGCCGACAAAGACACCAGCGCCGCCAGTGCCGCCAGCGCCGTCTTCAGCCACTCCGCCGACCACCGCCCCGCCGGGCAAGGCAACACCACCGGTGGCCACGCCCCGCCCTGGCACGGCGCCAGCCCCGCCGCCCTGGAGGCCGGCGGCCAGCGCAACGCTGCGGCTCTGTCGGGCTGGAAGACGCAGGAGTTCGGCACAGGAGCGGCAGGCCACAACCAGCTCGTCTTCGACGACAGCGACGCCCAACTGCGCGTGCAGCTCGCCAGCACCCAGCACGCCAGCCAGCTCAACCTGGGCCACCTGATCCACCAGGCCGACAACCACCGGGGCAGCTTCCGGGGGCTGGGCTTCGAGCTCAGGACGGATGCCTACGGCGCGGTGCGCGCCAAGCAAGGCCTGCTGATCAGCAGCTACGGCACTCGTCCCGGCGAGCCGGCGGGCGACAACGCTGCGGGCATCGCGCTGGCCGGGCAGCTCGCGGCGCTGGGCAAGACACTGAGCGAGGCGGCCAACCTGCACCAGACCGTCAAGTTGGCCGGGCATATCGGCAGCACGAAGGCCAAGCACAGCGCGCTCAGCGACACGCAAGCCCCGCTGGCGGCACTGCACACGGCGCTCAAAGGCATGGTGAGCGACGCCAGCGCCGAGCAGGCCGCCGCGGATGCGGCCAGCAAGAACACGCAGACCGCTGCTCCCGGCGCGGCAGCGGGACCGGGCAGGCTGCCCCACACCACCGACCCGGTGATCGCCATTACCGCGAAGGCCGAGCTGGCCGTCGCCGCCGGGCAGGACCTGCAACTGGCCGCGGGCGAGACGATCGCGCTGGGCGCAGGACGAGACAGCCACTTCGCCATCGGCGGCACCGCCCGCATCCACAGCGGCCAGGCCATCGGCATGCTGGGCGGGGCCGTCGGTGCGGGCGAGCAGGCGGCTGGCACGGGCCTGACCTTCATCGCCGGGCAGGGCGACATCGAGCTGCAGGCGCAGGCCGACAAGCTGCAGATTGCCGCGAAGGACGACGTGACGCTCCAGTCGGCCACGAGCCACATCGACTGGGCCGCGGCCAAGCGCATCGTGCTGAGCACCGCCGGCGGGGCCAGCATCACGATCGAGGGCGGCAACATCACGGCGATGTGCCCGGGGAAGATCACGGTGAGGGCGGGGCAGAAGTCGTTCGGGGGGCCGCAGACCTACGCCCAGGGAATGAACGCTTGGCCGCAGGCAACGCCGTTGGACGAGCAATACGAACTGCGCTGGCCTTACGACGGCTCGCCACTGAAGAATCGCGCCTTCGAGATCGTTCGCGGCGACGGCTCGGTCATCCGTGGCGTAACCGACGCGAACGGCAAAACGGGGCTGCAGAAAAGCCAGTTCGTCGAAGCGCTGTGTTTTCGACTGATGCCCGAGGCCTGATGCGATGACCGAGAAAACCATCGAGCGCCTCATTACGCCTGCGTACGACCGTCGTGGCAATCCGCAATGGAAGTCGATCATGTCCGCGCCCGACGCCAGTGTGGCGGTGGTGAACATGATCCCGGACCGGATCATTCCGGTGATCTTCGTGCCGGGAGTGATGGGCAGCAATCTGAAAGGAATCGGTCGCGCTGCTGGCGTGGACTGGACATTGAACTCGAACCTTTCGATGCTTCCCTGGCTGGCGAGGGGCGCTCAGCGTCGAAAGCAAACGCTGACGCCTGCCACTATGGAGGTCGACGACAGAGGCGTCATTCCAACGGGTACGCTGCAAGGCGAAGAGGAGCTGCAGCGGCGTGGCTGGGGCGAGGTCGGTGCAATCAGTTACGCGGCGTTCCTGGTCTGGCTGGAAAACGCACTCAACGACTTCGACAACCCCGCAGCGGGCGAGCGTGTCCGTCTGATGAATGAGAACCTCGGCGCCATGCTCGGAGAAGCCGCGTTGTCGGACGAGGCGGTCGGCCTGAGCTACCGCTACCGGTTCGCGGTGCATGCCTGCGGCTACAACTGGCTCGACAGCAACGCCCACTCTGCCAATCGGCTGGCGCAACGCATCGACGACGTGATTGCGCGCTACCGGCGCGACCGCAAGAAGTGCGAGAAGGTCATCCTCGTGACGCACTCCATGGGTGGCCTAGTGGCGCGCTACTGTTCGGAACTCGCGGGCATGAAGGACAAGATCCTCGGCGTCGTGCACGGCGTCATGCCCACGCTCGGGGCGGCCGCAGTCTACCGGCGTTTCAAGGCCGGCACCGAGTTCACGCCCTGGTACAGCGTGCTCGGCGCAACGTCGGCGGCAGTCTTGGGAGACGATGCCGGCGAGATGACCGCCGTGCTGTCGAGCGCGCCGGGGCCGCTGCAACTGCTGCCCACGGCCGAATACGGCAACGGCTGGCTCCAGATCAAGGACGGCAAACACAAGTACAGCTTTCCGAAGGACGGCGACCCGTACAGCGAAATCTACGCCGTGCGCGGCAAGTGGTGGAGCATGTGCGAAGACCGGTTGATGAATCCGCTCAACGAGGAGCGTGATCCGAAGAAGCGGCAGGCGCAGACGGATTCGGATTGGCAGGCGTTCGAAGACACGATCGAGGAAAAAGTGAAACCTTTTCACGAGAGCATTCGATCGAAATACCACTCGAACACTTGTGCGTTCTTCGGGAGCGACAACGACAAGCGCGCCTACGGCAAAGTCACCTGGACGGGCAACGGCGGCGGCTGGCTGCGAGGCGATCGTCCCGCGGACGTGCTCGGTGCTCGTCCCGTCGGGGGTATCGAACTGGGCACAACGCGTACGGCCGCTGCACCGCTAGGCGGCACGGGATGGGCCACCGGTGAACACCAGAGCTATTCGCTCAGCGAGCCCGAGGAGGCAGGCGACGGCACGGTGCCTCACCGCTCCGGCGTGGCGGCCAAGGACTTCGTGCGGGCCTTTCTGCAAGTCGACGTCGGTCACGAACCGGCCTTCAACCACACCAAGGGGCAAGACAACTTGCGAGCCTGTCGATTCACCTTGCGCTCGATTGTCCTTATCGCGCAGGCAGTTCAAGAGACCAGCTTGCGCTACGAATGAGTTCTCGCCTACGAGCGGCATCGGCACGCGGTGGTCTTGTCCAGTGGATCGCCGTCGCGTCAGCCTTGCTCATCTCCGGCTGCAACCCCGGGCCGCCCCCTTTGACGCCCCAAGAGGCTCAGCGAATGAAAGCACTCACGTCCGAGATGACCACGCGTTGCGTCGGCAGGCACTTGCTCGACCTGCCCCGAGATCTGTTGCAGAACACCCAGTCGTATGCTGAAGTCGACGAGGTCCGAATCAGCATCAATCCGTTGGCAGAGCGCGATTTTTCGATGGCTTTGCGTATCCGCCAAGAGGAGTTGAAGCGCGAAACCATCTATGGAAGCGGTGACAGTTCCCTAAAGTCAAATTGGTCCGCTCCGAACGCAAGCGGCCTGATCTTTGATCGATCCCGATCGAGGGAATCGAACGTCTTGCGAACTCTCGAGCTGCGCGCGTGGAGGGACGGTTACGCCTTGCTGCTGCAAATCGACGCCAGGGATATGAGCTTCTCGAAAAGCAGATCGGCTGACGATACGCGGCAAACAACAACGCCCGAGAAGCTCGCTCAACTGCTGGACGTCTTCGCCCGCACCCGAGGCCTAGCCGAAGGAGAGGTACCTCAGGAGTCCGGTCTGTGCATCGCCAACGGCTTCGTCAAGGGCTCGCCCAGCGAAAAGGAGTCGATGCAGATCGCTTTCCACCTTAAAGACACTCAGGACGTGTATTTCTCTTTTCAGTCCGACACGGTCGTTCGTGAAAACGACACTTTGCTTGAACGCACTGCGAAAGTCGAGCGAGAGATGCAACGATCCGGCACCACCACCGTCCGCAAAGGCAAGCGCGACATTCAAGGCCAACCCGTCGAGGAATGGTTGATGCGCGGGCCGACTCCAGAACGTGTGCCCGGCACGATGTTCGACCTTCAAGCCAACGTCACCGAGCGCGACCCCGCCAAGCCGTTCGTGAGCCTGACGCTGTTTAACGGTTTCAGGATTCCAGCGCCGCCGAGAACATTGGAGGAATCAGCCCTTGTCGGCAATCTCACGTCGGCCAGCCTGAGCGAAGCCGAAGCAGTCGCTCTATGGGATGCGGTAACTCCCACGCTGCGCAAGCGCACGATCGCCTTGCGTCCCTGAGCTTTGCAGAGCCTGTGCCTTACAACCGCGACCTCGCTCAGACGTTGCTCGTCGCACGCACCTCGTCGATCGTGGTCATGCCCTGCAGCACCTTCTCGATGCCGTCCTGGCGCAGCGTGTGCATGCCTTCGCGCAGCGCTGTAGCCTGCAGCTCCTCGGCGCGCGCGCCGGTTTGAATCAGGCGCCGTATCTCGCGTGAGACCGGCATCAGTTCATGGATGCCGTGGCGGCCGCGAAAGCCCGTGTCGGCGCAGGCGGGGCAGCCGGGGCTCTCGAAGTGCATCAAGCGACCCTCCTTGCCGAAGCGACCCAACCAATCGGTGCGCAGGGCCTCACGCGCAGCGCTAGAGCCCGCGGCCTCCTGCACGAACAGGTGGTCGCCGAGCAGTTCCTCGCACTCGGCTTCGGTGATCGGCCGGCTGGTGCGGCACTCCGTGCACAGCTTGCGCACGAGGCGCTGCGCCGCCACGAGCAGCAGCGCGTCGGCGAAGTTGAAGGGGTCCATGCCCATGTCGAGCAGCCGGGTCACCGTTTCCGGGGCGCTGTTGGTGTGCAGGGTGGAGAGCACCAGGTGGCCGGTCAGAGAGGCCTCGATGGCGGTGCGGGCAGTCTCGCCGTCGCGGATTTCGCCGACCATGATCACGTCCGGGTCGGCGCGCAGAAAAGCGCGCAGCGCCTTGGCGAAGGTCCAGTCGATCTTGCCGTTGACCTGCACCTGGCGCAGGCCGGGCTGGGTGATCTCGATCGGGTCTTCCGCGGTCCAGATCTTGCGCTCGGGGACGTTGATGTGGCTGAGTGCCGAATGCAGCGTGGTGGTCTTGCCCGAGCCGGTGGGCCCGACGCACAACACCAGGCCGTAGGGCCGCTCCATCGCCGTCTTCAGCTGCGCGAGATGGCGTTCGCTCAGCCCGAGCTTGCCCACCGCCACCGGCTTGGCGGAGGTGAGCAGGCGCATCACCACGTCTTCCAGGCCGTTGTTGGTGGGAATGGTGGCCACGCGCAGTTCGAAGCGGTGCTGCGCGGAGAACTTGGTGAAATTGATCTTGCCGTCCTGCGGCTTGCGGCGCTCGGAGATGTCGAGGTCGCACATGATCTTGATGCGGCCGATGATCGCGGCGCGGTAGGTGTGCGGCAGCTCGAGGTAGGGGCGCAGCATGCCGTCTTTGCGGAAGCGGATCTTGAGCTTGTCCTTGCCCGGGTAGTTCTCGATGTGGATGTCGCTGACGCCCTGGTTCCAGGCCTCGATGATCATGGTGTGGATCAGCCGCACCAGCGAGTTGTCGCTCTGCTCGATGGGCTTTTCGTTTTCGTTCTTGACGCGGTCAGCGCCTTCGCGCTCCAGGCTCTCGACCAGCTTGCCGGCATCGGCCGGCTCGAAATCGAAGCCGCTCGCGTCGATCGGGCTGCCATAGCCGCCGGCCACTTCGACGCCGATGCGCGCATACGCACCCGGCAACGCTGCCTCGATCTCGCTGCGGGAGGCCAGCACGGGCGCGATCTTGCATTGGCTCGCGAACTCGATCTCGTCGATCGCGGCGCGCCGCGAAGGATCTTCCATCGCCACCACCAGCGTGGCGTCGCGCAGCAGCAGCGGCAGCGCGCCCAGGCGCTTCGCGGTCGGGTGGGGAAGCTTTCTCAGCGCGTCCGACTCCATCGGGAAGGCGGCGGCATCGACGATGGGATAGCCCATCTTGCGAGCCAGTGCAGTCTGCAGGTCGGTGCGCGACACGCAGCCCAGGCGGATCAGCAACTCGCCGATGGGCACGCCGCGGTCGGCCTTCTGCTGCTCCAGCGCCCGGTCGAGCTCGGTCTGTGTGATGAGCCCCAGCGCGATCAGCGCCTCGCCGATGCGCACCATCGGCATCTTGCTTTGCTGCTCGATCGCCGCCACCAGTTGAGCGGGCGTGACGATGCGCTGGGTCACCAGGATGTCGCCGAGCTTTTGCGTGCGTAGCTGGCTCTGGATGTCGGCCGCCTCGGCCACTTGCTCGGGCGTGGCGGCGTGGCTTTCAACCAGCAGCTCGCCTACGCGCGGGCCCAGCTCGCGGCTGGCCAGCGCCTCGGCGGGCACGAACAGGCGCGTGACGCGGCCGCTGTCGCCCGTGGGCGGAAACAGGAACAGGCCGAAATCGGTCTCGACGTAGCCGACGGTTTCGCCTTCGAGCGCCGCGCCGGCCTTGAACACCAGTCGGAAGCGGCTGCGCGGGCGGTGGTCGAGCACGGCGGCATGCGGGTCGTCGCCGCGCGCTGCGGTGGGCGAGAGCGGCTCGGTCAGCGTCAGGCTGCGGAATTGCCCGAACTGCAGGGGCAGCGTCGTTCGCGCCGGCGGCACCTGCACGTTGGCGAGTTGCTGCTCCGGCATGAAGAGCATGAGCCGGCCGCTGACCGTCTTGCCGTTGAGCCCTTCGATGGCGCAGGGCTCGGGCCGGGTCTGCTCGGCGGCTGGTAGATAGGCGGCGAAGGGGGGCGTCGGCCAGGAAAACGCCCCGGGGCGGTTCCTGGCTGCGGTGGCGAACGAAGGCGGCGGCTCAGACAGCGGCGCCAGCGTGAGATTCAAGGGCGGTAGCGAAAGGTCGGTCATGTGCAGTGTCCAGTCCGGGCCGGGCTCCATTGGTGCGCAATGCCCGAGAAGCGCCCCGTCGTATCCTAGGCAGCCGGGCCCGGCGCAAAGCGCGCAAATACGCCATTCGCCAACCTCACTTCGTGTCTTGCCGCTCCCGTCGGCGGGCCGGCCCGAGAGCGATGCACATGTCCAAACGAGATCCGAATCCGACCGGCTGGCAGTTCTGGATCGACCGCGGCGGCACCTTCACCGATGTGATCGGCCGCTCGCCCGGCGGCGAACTGCACACCGCCAAGCTGCTGAGCGAGAACCCGGCGCACTACGCCGATGCCGCGGTCGCCGGTATCCGGCGACTGCTCGGCGCAGTACCGGGCGAGGCTTTGGACACCCGGTGCATCGCCTGCGTGAAGATGGGCACGACGGTCGCCACCAACGCGCTGCTGGAACGCAAGGGTGAGCCCACCTTGCTCATCACGACGCGGGGCTTTCGCGACGCGCTGCGCATCGCCTATCAGGCCAGACCGCGGTTGTTCGACCGACAGATCGTGTTGCCCGAGCTGCTCTACACACGCGTGATCGAGGCCGTTGAACGCATCGGTGCCCACGGCGAAGTGATTCTGCCGCTCGACGAGGCGGCGCTGCGCGAGCGGCTGTGGGCTGCGTTCGACGCCGGCCTGCGCGCCTGCGCGATCGTGTTCATGCACGGCTACCGCTACACGCAGCACGAGCAGGCGGCGGCGCGCATCGCCCGCGAGGTCGGCTTCACGCAGGTGTCGGCCTCGCACGCGGTGAGCCCGCTGATGAAGTTCGTTTCGCGCGGCGACACCACGGTGGTCGATGCCTACCTGTCGCCCATCCTGGCCCGCTACGTCGATCGTGTGGCGGCGCAGTTGCCTGGCGTGCCGCTGTACTTCATGCAGAGCTCGGGCGGCCTCACCAGCGCGGACACGTTCCAGGGAAAGGACGCGATCCTGTCGGGGCCCGCCGGCGGCATCGTCGGCATGGTGCGCACGGGGCTGCAGGCCGGGCACCACAAGCTGATCGGCTTCGACATGGGCGGCACCTCGACCGACGTGTCGCATTTCGCCGGGCACCATGCCGGCGACTACGAACGCGTGTTCGAGACGCAGATCGCGGGCGTGCGCCTGCGCGCGCCGATGATGAGCATCCACACGGTGGCGGCCGGCGGCGGCTCCATCGTGCGCTTCGACGGCGCACGGCTGCGCGTCGGGCCGGAATCGGCCGGCGCCGACCCCGGCCCGGCGTGCTACCGGCGTGGCGGGCCGCTCACCGTCACCGATGCGAATGTGATGCTCGGCAAGATCCAGCCGGCGTACTTCCCGCACGTGTTCGGTCCGCGGGGCGACGAGCCACTCGACCACGAGATCGTGGCCGCGCGCTTCGCCGCGTTGGCGCGCGAGATGAGCGAGGCCACTGGGCGAGCGATCTGCCCCGAAGCCGTGGCCGCCGGGGCGCTCGACATCGCGGTGGCCAACATGGCCAATGCGATCAAGCGCATCTCGGTGGCGCGCGGGCATGACGTGTCGGACTACACGCTGCAGTGCTTCGGCGGCGCGGGCGGCCAGCACGCTTGCGGGGTGGCCGACGCGCTGGGCATGAGCCGCGTCTTCATCCATCCGCTGGCGGGGGTGTTGTCGGCCTACGGCATGGGCCTGGCCGACCGGACCGCCCTGCGCGAGGCGGCGGTCGAGCGGCGGCTCGATGCCGAGGCGCTGGCGCAGGCGGTGCGCCAGCTCGACGACCTGGCCGTGGCGGCGCGTGGCGAACTCGAGCAGCAGGGCGTGGCCGGCGAAAGCATCACGCTGCTGCGGCGGGCGCATCTGCGCTACGAGGGCACCGACACGGCCCTGGCGCTGCCCTTCGGTGACGAAGCCGTGCTGCGCGCCGCGTTCGATGCCACCTACCGCCAGCGCTTCGCCTTCCTGATGCCCGGCAAGCCGCTGGTGATCGAGGCGGTGTCCGTCGAGGCCGTGGGCGCCGGCGAGGCGCTGAGTGCAGCGGCCGCGCAGGAGGCGACACCGCACAGGCCCGCGCCGAGCACAACGGTGCGTATGCATGTGGAGGACGCCGAGGGGGCGCGCTGGCGCGAAGCCGGCCTGTACGAGCGCGACGGTCTGCGGCCCGGCGCCCTGATCGACGGGCCGGCCATGATCGCCGAGCGCAACGCCACCACCGTGGTGGAGCCGCACTGGCAGGCGGTGCTCACCGCGAACGGTGCGCTCGAGCTCGCGCGCAGGGAGCCGCGTCGTGCTGTGCACGCGCTCGGCACCAAGGTCGACCCGGTGCGGCTGGAGGTGTTCAACAACCTCTTCATGAACATCGCCGAGCAGATGGGTCTGCGGCTGCAGAACACGGCGCACTCCGTCAACATCAAGGAGCGGCTCGACTTCTCCTGCGCGCTCTTCGACGGCCAGGGCGAGTTGATCGCCAATGCGCCGCACATGCCGGTGCACCTGGGCTCCATGAGCGAGTCGATCAAGACGGTAATCGAGCGCAATCCGGGGCTGGGGCCGGGCGATGTGGTGATGCTCAACGATCCTTATCACGGAGGCACGCACCTGCCGGACATCACGGTGGTGACGCCTGTATTCCTTCCCTCTCCCTTTGGGAGAGGGATTGAGGGTGAGGACCAGCCGGAACTCGCCTCGTTCCGGCCTCGCCCTCACCCCAACCCTCTCCCAGAGGGAGAGGGAGCAAAGCCGCTCTTCTACGTCGCCTCCCGTGGCCACCACGCCGACGTGGGTGGCATCACGCCCGGCTCGATGCCGCCGTTCTCGCAGACCATTGCGGACGAAGGCGTGCTGTTCGACAACTTCATGCTGGTCGAGGGCGGCCGCCTGCGCGAGGCGGAGTTGTTGGCTGCGCTCGCAAGCGGCCCGCACCCGGCGCGCAACCCGCAGCAAAACCTCGCCGATCTGCGTGCGCAGATCGCGGCGAACGAACGCGGCGTGCAGGAACTTCAGGCGCTTGTCGAACAGGTTGGGCTCGACACGGTGCAGGCCTACATGGGCCACGTGCAGGACAACGCCGAAGAAAGCGTGCGCCGCGTCATCACCGCGCTGAGCGACGGCGCCTACACGCTGGCGCTCGACAACGGCGCGCAGATTGCCGTGAAGCTGACCGTGCATGCCGCCACCCGCAGCGCCACCCTCGATTTCCGCGGTAGCAGCGCGCAGCTACAAGGCAACTTCAATGCACCCAAGGCGGTCACGATGGCCGCGGTGCTCTATGTCTTTCGCACGATGGTGGGCGATGACATTCCCCTTAATGCCGGCTGCTTGAAGCCGCTGGAGATCATCAACCCGCAAGGCTGCTTGCTCAACCCTCGCCCGCCTGCGGCGGTGGTCGCCGGCAATGTCGAAACCTCGATGTGCGTGACCAATGCGCTGTACGGCGCGCTCGGTGTCATGGCGGCGAGCCAGTGCACGATGAACAACTTCACCTTCGGCAACGCGCGTCATCAGTACTACGAGACGATCTCCGGCGGCAGCGGCGCGGGGGCGCTGTTCGATGCGCAGGGCCAGGCGGCCGGTGGCTTCGACGGCACGGCAGTCGTGCAGACGCACATGACCAATTCGCGCCTCACCGACCCCGAGGTGCTCGAGTTCCGCTTTCCCGTGCTGCTGGAAAGCTACGCCGTGCGCCGCGGCTCGGGCGGATCGGGGCGCTGGCGCGGCGGCGACGGCGGGGTGCGCCGGTTGCGCTTTCTCGAGCCGATGACGGCTTCGATCCTTTCCAACGGCCGCAACGTGCCTGCCTTCGGCCTGGCCGGCGGCGCGGCCGGAGCGCTGGGCAGCAACCGCGTCGAGCGGGCCGGCGAAGGGGGCCGGCCTTCGAGCGTCGAGACGCTGGGCCACATCGGCTCGGTCGAGATGCAGCCGGGCGACGTGTTCGTGATCGAGACGCCGGGCGGCGGGGGCTACGGCGGCGCGGTATGACGCACGGCGCAGGCGTCCCCCCGAGGCGCGTGCTCGTCAGCGGCTTCGAGCCCTTCGGCGGCGCTGCGCACAACCCCTCGCAGGATGTGGCGCGCGCGCTCGACGGAACCTGTCTGGCCGACGGCAGCGTGCTGCACGGCGTGGTCCTGCCGGTACGGTTCGCAGACGCAAGCGCGGCGCTCGCGGCGGCCATCGAGCGCACGCGGCCGGGTCTGGTGCTCGCCCTTGGCTTGGCGATTTCGCGCAGCGAAGTGGCCATCGAGCGCGTGGCCCTCAACCTGTGCGACGCGGCCATCCCAGACAACGCGGGACTTCAGCCGCGCGACATGCCGGTGACCGAGGGCGGCCCGGCGGCGCTGTTCGCGACCCTGCCGGTCAGGGCCATGCTGGAGGCTTTGCAGGCAGTGGGGCTGCCCGGCACGCTTTCACTGAGCGCGGGCAGCTACGTGTGCAACGAGGTGTTCTATCGCCTGCTGCACGCCCAGGGCGCCGCGCGGATACCGGCGGGGTTCATGCACCTCCCGCCGATCGAGTGCATGGCGCTGAACGATCAACTGCGCGCGGTGCGAACGGCGCTCGATGCGGCCCTGGCGGCGATGAGCGACGACACCGTCACGCCGATTCGGCGAGCTTGAACGGTCTCGAGCGCATCAGCGGATGATCAGCGTCGGTGTTTCACACTGCGCCATCACGCGCGAGGTGACCGAGCCCAAAAGCAAGCTTCCCACGCTGGAATGCCCGTGCGAGCCCATGATCAAGAGGTCGAACTTGCCGGACGTGGCCGTCTTGGCGATCACGTCTGCGGCGTGCCCGACCCGGTGCAGCGTCGTCAGCTTGTACTGATGCTTCTCGGCGAAGGCCTCTACCGGCTTCAAGACTTTCTTCGCCTCGTCTTCGTAATAGTCATTCAGGTTCTGTTTGCCAATGAAGCTGGTGACATGCGGCGGGACCGGAACGACCACCGTCACCGCTTCGTACTCCGCATTCGCGCCGAACAACTCTTCATGCTCGCCCAGATAGGCGAGCATCCGCTTCGTGTAGGCGCTGCCGTCTACGGCCAACAGGATCTTCATGGGGTTTCCTTCGTGAACGTGATTGAACTTCTCATCGCCGCGGCTACATCAGGTAGTCGCCGCTGGCCTCGGGCTGAAAAAGGATCTCAAGCACTTGTGCCGCCCGCTCCGCCCCGGTCGGCATGTGCCAGCGCGACACCGAGCCGACTTTAAGACCGAGCAGACCCGAGTCCACAGGCGAGAGTACCGAAACGAGCCCGGCGGCCGGTTCGGAATCCTGCGGGTAGCAGACCGTCAATTTGCTGCGCTGGCCCGTTGTGAGGTCCAGCAGCAGAACCTGCGAATACATCGTGACGACGTCGGGCGGAACCTGGCGAGACGGCACGATGTCCGCCATGTCGAGCGCCTGCGCGATTCGCTCGGTCTGCGGCGAGGCCGGTCCCCCGCGATCGTGCTTGTGGATGAGGGTCGTGAGCCGGACCTGATCCAGCTCGGTGAATGTGCGTTCAGCGGTAGAGATTTCCATGAGGCATTCCTTTCGATTCGGGGGACGCCTGCACAGAGCAGACGCACGCCACCGCGCGGGCGGGGCGGCCCGGCGATCGGAGGTTTGCGCAACAGGGGGAGGAAATGATCGCCGGGCTCAGAGATGTGCGGCCGGCAGTCGGGAGGGCATTCCGATCGGGGCACCACCAGCGGGCCCCCGCGAGCGGCCAGCGGTCTTCAAAACTTCGCGGCAAGGAGCGGCGCAACGGAAGGGAATGAAACACATAGCTCGATCATATTGGCCTCGCCATAGAGCTGCAAAGGAACAGGCGAATGAGCACAGCCGTCGTGTGTGGTTGGTTCCGTGCCGTTCGGGTGGGTTGCTCCGCCCTCGGCCTGGCTCGAGAGCACGCCGCGCTTTGGTCAGACCCCGTCGTGTTCGACGTAAGTGCGCCAGCGGCCCATCGCCTGGTCCATCAACCGGACCTGCCGGTCGAAGCCGGGACAGGCCTTGCAGGCCATCAGGTGAAGCCGCAGTGCCACACGGTCGGCCAGGCCCAACTCGCGATCCAGCCGCCCGGTGATCAGGCGGGACGCTTCCAGACAGGTGCGACGCAAGGGGATCTTCATCGGCGTTTCGATCGGGGGGAGGGTGGCGGGGCGGTGGCGTGAGTGACAGACGGAGCGGGTGTGCTGAACCAGTTGAGCTGCAGGCATTCGCGCAAGCGCAAGCGCGCCCGGTGCAGCATGACCCACAAGTTCGTCGGCGTGATCGACAGTTCCTTACAGATCTCGTCAGTTTCCAGTTCCATCCATTCCCGCATCAGGAACACGCGGCCGAGCTGGTTCGGCAGCTTCTCGACGCAGGCATCGAGCACCACCATGAATTGCTGCTGCCCGATGACCGCCTGCGGGTCGCCCCACTCGATGGGCGTCTCGCGGAAGTGGCCGCTCTGGTCGTACAAGGCCTCTTCGAAAGCGGCGCCGCCGTCTTCGTCGTCGGTGGTCATCGAGCACTCGCGCGAATGCTTGCGCACCTGGTCGATCAGCTTGTGCTTGAGGATGCCGATGAGCCAGGTCTTGGGCTGGGCACGGCCGGCAAAGGCCTCTGGCTTCTCGAGCGCCGCGAGCATCGTCTCCGATACCGCGTCTTCGGCCCAGGCCGCATTGCGCAACTGCAGCTTGGCGTAGCGCAACAACTGTGGTCTCAGGGTTTCGAGCAGGGCAGAGACATCGGTCATGTCGTGGACGAGGCGCTTGCGGTGCGGCAGTGTAAGGACAGCCGGTGAGCGGCGACACATCGGCGTCGCGCATCGCGGCTCACTCATCCCCTTCTCGGAGTTCACCATGAACCAACGTTTGATCGCTTCTTCGGCCCTGGCATCCATCCTCGCTCTGGGCCTCGTCGGTACCGCATCGGCGCAGGAAGGCGGCAAGGAAAAGTGCTACGGCGTTGCCAAGGCCGGGCAGAACGACTGCGCCAACCTCGCCGGCACACACTCCTGCGCCGGCCAGTCCAAGGCAGACATGGACGCCGGCGAATGGAGGTACGTGGCCAAGGGCAGTTGCAAGACGCTGGGCGGCCTGAGCGCCGGCGAAGCGAAGATGAAGATGGGCAAGAAGGGCTGAGTAGCGGTCGTCTTCCGACAGCAGCTTGCCTTTGCATGAGCGCCGGCATGAACCGCATGCACCTCGGGATCGATCCGAACGACAGGGCCGCGGCCGCCGGCGCAGATCATGCGGATGGCAGCAATGCCGCCCGCGGCGCGGCGCAGGTCGGCATCGGCCTGCGCCAGCCGCATTACCGCGAATGGGCCGAGCGTCGTGTGGCACTCGGTTTCGTCGAGGTGCATTCGGAGAACTTCTTCGCCGACGGCGGCGCGGCGCTCGCGGTGCTCGAAGGCGTGCGCGAGACGCATGCCGTGAGCCTGCACGGCGTCGGCCTGGCGCTCGGCTCGGCGGTGGGCATCGATGCCTGGCATCTCGAACGGCTGGCACGGCTGGTCGAGCGCATCGAGCCGGTCCGGGTGTCCGATCACGCCTGCTTCGCGCGGGCGCCGTTCGTGAAAGCGAGCTCGCGGCCCGCGCAGGCCGCGGTGTTTCATGCGGCCGACTTGCTGCCGATCGCCTTCACGCCGGCCTCGCTCGACATCCTGTGCACCAACGTCGATCGGGTGCAAGAGCGCTTGCGCCGCAGCATCCTGGTCGAGAACCTGTCGGCTTACCTTTCCTTCAACGATGCCGAGCAGATGCCCGAGCCCGTGTTCTTCAGTGAACTCGTGCGGCGCACCGGTTGCAGCCTGCTGCTCGACGTCAACAACCTGGTCGTCAACGCGATCAACGCGCAGCGTGACGGGCTGGCATCGGCCGATCCCGTGCCCGCGGCTTGCGCCTTCATCGACGTGCTGCCGCCCGGCGCGGTCGGCGAATTTCATCTGGCCGGCTATTGCGATACCGGCAGCCTCGTCATCGACGACCACGGCAGCCGCGTGCATGCGCCGGTGTGGGCCGTGTACGAACATGCGCTGGCGCGCTTCGGTGCGCTGCCGAGCCTGATCGAATGGGACACCGACGTGCCGTCGCTCGACGTGCTGCTCGACGAAGCCGCCCGCGCGGCGCGCCGGCAGAACGCACTCACTGCGCCGAGGGCGGCCGCATGAGTCGGCAGCGCGAAGCAGCGCGGCAAAGTGCGCTGCTGGGCGCGCTGTTCGGGACCGCCGAGGGGCCTCGGTTCGCGCCGGCTGAGCCGGCTGATATGAGGCCGCGCGCCCAGCCGCGAGCCGGGTCGCCCGAGGGTCACCACGATGCTTCCAGCGATGTGCAGGACGACGCCTGCGGCACTGTGACGAATCCCGGCTTCGCCGAGCAGCGCGAACGCCTGCGAAGCGGCCTCGGCGCCTATCGCGCCAATGCCGCAGGCATCGCCGAGCGCGCGCTCGCCGCGGCCTACCCCACATTGAGCGCGCTGGTTGGTCCGCAAGACTGTGCAGCGCTGGCGCGATCCCTCTGGCGCGTCTCGCCGCCGCAGCGTGGCGACTTGGCGCAGTGGGGCCAGGATCTGCCGGAGTTCATCGAGGCCCGGCGCGATCTCGATGCCTGGCCCTACCTTGCCGACTGCGCACGGCTCGACGCGGCCGTGCAGCGTTGCGAAGCCGCCGCCGATACCGTGCTGCAGCCCGACACCCTGACGCTGCTCGCCGAGCGGCCGCCCGAGGCGCTCGTGCTGCGGCTGCTGCCTTCGGTTCAGTTGCTTGCAAGCGACTGGCCGGTGGCGGCCCTTCACGTCGCTCATCGGCGCGTGCCTTCCGACAACGGCCGTGCGCCGGATCTCGAATCGCTGGAACGCGCACGTATTGCTATCGCCGAGCGGCGCGGCGAGTCGGTGGTGGTGGCGCGTGCAGCTTGGCGTGCACTGCCTCATGTGGTCGATGCGCCGACCTTCGCGTGGATGCGCTCCCTCCACGCCAACGTCACGTTGGCCGAGGCACTGGCGCGTGCCGGCCCCGACTTCGAGTTCACCCCCTGGCTGCTGCAGGCTGTGCAGCACCAGTGGCTTTGGAAGGCCGAGGCCATGCCGGCGCCCGGTACGCATGCCTGACAACACCCGCCCATCGCAAGGAGACCGACATGACCCCGACCTGGCTCGACCTGCCAATAGCCGCCAGCCGGCTCGCCACCCGCACGCTCGACGCGCTGCAGCCCGCCGCGCAACTGGCCGCACGCTTGTACGTCGGGGAGGTGTTCTTGCGCTCCGGCCTCACCAAGCTGGCCGACTGGGAAACCACCCTGCTGCTGTTCGAGAACGAATACGCCGTACCGCTGCTGCCTTACGAACTGGCGGCGGTGCTCGGCACAGGCGGCGAGCTGGTGCTGCCGGTGCTGCTGGTGCTGGGCCTGTTCGGGCGGTTCTCGGCGCTGGGCCTGTCGGTGGTCAACATCGTGGCCGTGATCAGCCTGGCGGAGATCGCTCCGGCCGCCCTGCAACAGCACGTGTTCTGGGGGAGCCTGCTGGCCGGTCTGGCGTTGTGGGGGCCGGGCCGGTGGTCGCTCGATGCCTGGTGGTGGCCCAGGCTTGCGGGCGCGGGCACCGAAGGGCGAGCCGCGACGCGGATGCCGGCGGTCAGAGGTCGCGCGGCCTGAACTCGATCAGCATGGCCGGCGGCACGGTGCCGTCGGTGTCTCGCGGCAGGGTCCCGGTCCGGTCGATCGCGCGCAGTACCGCCTCGTCCCAGGCCGCCACGCCGCTCGACTTGACCAGACGGCGCCCGACGATGGTGCCGTCGGGCGCGACCTTCACCTCGACCGACGCCAGGGCGTTGTCGGGCGCCGATTCGGTGAACACGACGTTGGGCTTGATGCGCGCCCGGATGCGCCCGGCGTAGCCAGCCGACGGGCCGGCGCTTTGCGCGGCAGTGCCGGGCGAACCGGGCGAGCCGGTGGCATCGACCTGGCCCTGAATGCGGGCGAGTTGCTGCTGGCGCTGCGCCTCGACACGCGCCGCGCGTTCGGATTCTTCCTTCGCTTCGCGCTCGGCTTCGAGCTTGGCCTGGCGTTCGGCTTCGGCCTTCTTGCGCTGTGCCTCGGCGCGCTTTTGCTCCGCTGCGCGCTTCTGGGCTTCGGCGCGCTTCAGGGCCTCGGCCTTGGCGAGTTCGGCTTCACGCTTTTCCTCGGCGCGCTTTTGCTCGACCGCCTTGCGTTCGGCTTCGCGCTTCTCGGCCACGCGTTGCAGCCGCAACTCTTCCTCGCGCTTCTCTTGCGCGATTTCAGCGTCCCGGTTCGGCGGTGGTGGCGGCGGCGGTGATGGGGCATGGACAGGCGGTGCGGGGG
>NZ_JACDCW010000137.1 GCF_013817345.1 Methylibium sp. | reverse complement strand
CGCCGACGGCGCCGGCGCGCTGGACGCCGACGCCGCCGTGCGCATCGCCCGCAGCCGGCGCTCGCGCAACGGCACGGCCGCGAGCCGGGGCTGGGACGTGGGCACCTTCCGCTCGGCCGATGTGGACGTCGATGGCTACGCCACCTATCTGTATCGAGTCAGCGTGCCGCGCACCTTGCTCACGGCATACGTGAAGGTGGCGCTGGCCTGGGATGCCAAGGCGACGAGGCTGATCATTCCAGGCTTGCCGGGCCTGTCGGTGCCGCTCTCGTATCTCTCGGTCGATCTCGATCTGGAGGTGCGCGATGCCTCCGGCGCCACCGTGGCGTGGAGTGCGTCGTGGGACAACAGCTACGAGAGCGCCGAGTTCGCCGCCCGGCGCGGCCAGACCTACGAGATCCGCATCCGGCGCTGGTCGGGCACCGACGACGTCTGGTACGGGCTGGCCTGGAACGTCACGGGCATCAGCATCGTGGTGGCCTTGGAGAATCTGGCGGGCATGTCTCTCGGCGGGCGCTGACGGGACGACGAGCCGGCCGGCTCGATCATCGGGCCCGCACGGACGAAAGGCACCCGGCGCCATGCCGGGACTCTCAGAAGCGGTAGATCGCCGCCAGCCCGGTTGAAGAGGGCATCCGCTCGGCCGGCACCACGATCACCTCGCCGCCCGTGCGCAGCACTTGCTCGGCCAGATCGTCGAGCAGGTCATCGACGCCGGGATGCGACATCTCGCCGGCGCGCGGTACGCCGGTGCTTGCATCCAGGCGCCCGGGCAGTTGCCGCTGAGCTTCGACGAGCAAGGTCGCGACGCGGCCTTGCGCCGCCGCCGCCGCGACCTGCGGCAGGCCGTCGTCGCCGCGCTGCGCGGCACGCGCCGCACCGAAGCGCTCGACGAGCCCGGCCAGCCGCTGCAGGACCACCGGTTCCAGGACCTGCCATGCCCGCGCGCGAAGCTCGTCCATCGACAGCGGCTCGGGGTTGGTCTCGATGCCGGCCTCGATCAGTTGCGCGTTGTGGCTCAGCGTGCGAAAGGGCGAGTGGTATTCGGGCAGCGCAGCCAGGATCAAGGGCAGGCCCGAGGGTTTCGAGTGATGCTCGGTCACGGCCCGATCGACGGCGCGGAAGTAGCGCTCCGTCTGCTGGTCGATCACGTCCTTCTTCGATCCGTGGCCGTGCCGCATGCCGCCCGTCTTCGCACCGCCTGCGCCACGATTCGCGCCAGCGCCGCTGGCCGCCGGGCCGGTGCCGTAGGAATGCGCCTGGCCCTGCGGCTCGGGCAGCTCGTCGCCGAGCGCGTCGGTGAGCGTCGCCGGTACGTCGGCCGCCGGTTCGATTTCGTCGAGTGCGTCGCGATTGCCTTCGAACAGCCGGATGTCACGGCGGTTGATGCTCAGAATCTGGAATCGATCGGCCGACTGCTGGATGCGCAGCAGCGGCTTGACGTGGAAGCTGTCGGCCACGATGGCCAGCTCCGCCATCGGCCGTTGCACCCGGATCACCCGGAACAGCCCCGGCGCGCCGAACGCCGCGAGGGCGTCGGTGGTGTGATTCCAGAAGGCCGCGTCGTCGGCCAGCGCATGAAAGGGTTCGAGCAGCGCGTCGATGGCGTCTGCCGGATGCGCGCGTTCGAGCGAGTCCCGCGCCTGTTCGACGAGATTGCGAAAACGGATCGGGTCCTGCGCGTTCTCGGGGTGATGGCGGTGGGTCGGCTGGTAGATCGACACGCACGGGCCCGTACGGCCGGCTGCCAGAAGGTCTTCAAGATCTCGGGAATGAGCCATGGCGATGAAATTCCTGGAGTGCGACCTACACCGCGCCGTCGTCGTTCGGCCGGCCGCCGCTGCGCCGGCCGGCTTCGAGCTTCCCGAAAACCGTGTCGAGCGCGCGGACCAGCTTGTCCGAGGCTCCGCTGATGGCCAGATCGACCGTCGGCGCATGGTGGTCGACCGACATGGGCGCGCGTCCGGCCACACGCGCTTCCATCATGCAGCGCTTGTCGTCGCCACCCGACTTGTCGCTGTTGAGGTCGTTCAGATGCACCTCTACGCGCGTGATCCGGTCGGCGAAGCGATCGAGCGACGAGCGAACCTCGGCTTCGAGCCGGGCGGTCAGCGCTTCCGAGCCGACCAGATTGTTGTCTGTGTTGAGTTGGATTTGCATGGCGATAGGCTGGTTGCGGGCGAAGCCTGTAGCTGGCAAGCGCCGTGCCGACCCGCGCTGCGCGACAGGTGCGCGCGCTATTCGGGCAGGCGCCCCGCCGCTGGTGCGTTGTTCTCGACCACGTCGCGCACGTACAGCCTTTGCACCAGGATCATCGCCACCACCATCAGCGGCACGGCGAACAGGGCGCCGATCGGGCCGAACAGCAGGCCGAAGATCATCAGCGCTATCAGCGCCAGCACCGGCGGCAGCCGCACCGTCCAGCGCTGCACGAAGGGCACCAGCACGAAGCTCTCGAACTGCTGGATCGCCAGCACCAGCAGGGCCGCGTACAAGGCCTGCTCGGGCCCTTGCGCGAAGGCCAGCAGCACGATCAGCAGCCCCGCGGCGATGGGGCCGAAGTAGGGCACGAAGTCCAGCGCCGCGGCGATGATGCCCAGCGCCAGCGCCAGCGGCATGCCGATCAGCCACAGCCCCAGGCTCGTCAGCACGCCCACCGCCAGCATCGACACGCCCTGGCCGAGCAGCCAACGCGACAGGCCCTCCCCGGCGGCGAGTAGCGCGTCATCGACGCGCTGGCGGTGTTCAGGCGGCAGCAGGCGCAGCAGGCCGCGGCGGTACAGCGCCGGGTCGGCAGCGAGAAAGATCCCGGTGGCCACGATCAGCAGCGCGCCGGCCAGGGCGCCGAGGGTGAAGCCGGCCATGCCGGCCGCGCGTGACCACACCCGCGCGGTGTCCCAGGCCTCGAGCAGCGTCTGGCCGACCGGGTTGCCGCCCAGCCACTCGGCGGCGGCGGTGAAAGCCTGCGGCAGCACGTCGCGCAGGTTGCCGAGCTGGCGGGCCACGGGCTCGCCGACGAGCCAGCCGCCCAGCACCAGCAGCACGAGCAGCAGCAACACGACGGCGGCCAACGCCGCGGACGGCGGCAGGCTCAACCTGCGGTGCAGCGGCTCGGCCAGGGTGAGCAGGAAGGTCGCGAACAGGACCGCGCCGAACACCACGATGATCACGTCGAGCAGTTGCCACAACAGCCAAGCCAGCGCGACGATGCTTACCGCGACCACGACGCGGCCCGTGTAGGAACGTGGCACGGTTGCAGACACGGCGGTCATTCAGCACGCGATGTGCCCGGGACCGCATGCTGCGTCGTTCTTGCTCGCAGGGGAGCGCCCTCGGCTCCGGATCGCTCGGCGAGAGCGGGAGTCCGCTTGCGATGCGCTCTGTGTTGCAGCAACGACGGCTTCGATGAAGCGTCAGCCGCGGTGTCGCAAGACGTGCCGCGGCCGGCAAGCCGCGGCTTCCCAGGCATTGCAGCCCGGCCGCACCGTCAGGCCCGAACCCGCTCGCCCAACTCGCGCAGCAGAGCGCCGAACTCGGTCGGGAACGGGAACACGATTGTCGAGTTGTTCTGCTGCCCGATGGTGGCCAGCGTGCTCAGGTAGCGCAACTGCATCGCCTCGGGCTGCTGCGCCAGAATCTGTGCGGCTTCGAGCAGCTTGCGCGCCGCCTGCTCCTCGCCTTCGGCGTTGATGACCTTGGCGCGGCGCTCGCGCTCGGCCTCGGCCTGCCGGGCCATCACCCGCACCATGTTCTCGCCCAGGTCGATGTGCTTGAGCTCCACGTTGGCGACCTTCACACCCCAGGCTTCGGTTTGTGAATCGAGGATGGCCTGGATATCGTTGTTGAGCTTGTCGCGCTCCGAAAGCATGGAGTCCAGATCGTGCCGGCCGAGCACCGAGCGCAATGTGGTCTGTGCGAGCTCGCTGGTCGCCTGGCGATAGTCCTCCACCTGGATCACCGAAGGCTCCGGGCCGACCACGCGAAAGTAGATCACCGCGCTGACGCGCACCGAGACGTTGTCGCGAGAGATCACGTCCTGGCCGGGCACGTCGAGCACCTGCGTGCGCTGATCGACGCGCACCATCTGCTGCACCATCGGCACCAGCAGGATCAGCCCGGGCCCCTTGACGCCGGTGTAGCGGCCCAGCGTGAACACCACCCCGCGTTCGTATTCGCGCAGGATGCGCACCGACATCACCAGCAGTACAAGCACCAGCGCGACGAGCGGACCGAAGAAAACGAGACCGGACATGATGAGTTCTCCTGTAGGGCGGGTGGTGGTGTGTGAAAAGAGGTCCGGCGCGGCGACGTTCACGCGCGACCCTGGACGCGGGGTGTCGTGGCATCGGCATCGGCGATCACTTCCACGCACAGCCCGTGAACTGCACGCACGCGCACCGTCTGCCCGGGCTCCAGCCCCGGAGGGCCGGTGGCGCTCCAGCGTTCGCCCACGGCATGCACGTGGCCTGCGCCGCCCGACCAGTCGAGCACGCGCGCGGGCTCGCCAATCATCGCCACGGTGCCGCTGACCACCGGGTGCCGCCGCGAACTCAGTGCGAGCCGCACGACGACCAGGCTGGCAACCAGTGCGCACACCGCGATACCGGCAACGAGCGGCAGCGACAAGGCGTAGCCGGGCGCCTCGGTATCGATCAGCAGGCTGGCACCGAGCATGAAGGCCACCGCCCCGCCGATGCCGAGAATGCCAAACGAGGGCGCGAACGCCTCGGCCAGGAGCAAGCCCAGGCCTAGCAGCATCAGCGCTGCGCCGGCATACGTGAGGGGCAGCGCCGACAGCGCGTACAGGCCGATCAGCAGGCTGATCGCACCGACCACCCCGGGAACCAGCGCGCCCGGATTCATGAACTCGAACAGCAGTCCGTACACGCCGATCATCATCAGGATGAGCGCCAGGTTCGGGTTGGTGATGACGCCGAGCATCCGCGAGCGCCAGTCGGGCTCCATCCGGCGCAGTTCGAGCCCGGCGGTCTGCAGTGTGAGCTTGCCGGCGCCGAGCCGGACTTCGCGGCCGTGCGCCTTGTCGAGCAGTTCGGGAATGCCGCCGGCGATCAGATCGACGACGCCTTGCTCCACGGCTTCGCGGGCCGGCAGACTGACCGCTTCGCGCACGGCCCGCTCGGCCCAATCGGCATTGCGGCCGTGCAGGTCGGCCAGCGAGCGGATGTAGGCCACCGCATCGTTCACCGCCTTGGCTTCCGAGGCGCTTCGCCCGCCGGGCGTGCTGGCGGCGTCGCCACGGGGCTGCGAGGCGGGCGGCTCTCGGCCCGGCATCGGCGAGCCGCCGCCCCCACCGCCGCCACCGCCGATCTGCACCGGCGTGGCCGCGCCCAGGTTGGTGCCCGGTGCCATCGCCGCCACGTGGCTGGCATACAGGATGTAGGTGCCGGCGCTGGCCGCGCGCGCGCCGCTCGGCGCGACGTAGCTCAGTACCGGGATCGGCGAGGCGATGATGGCCCGGATGATCTCGCGCATCGAGGTGTCGAGCCCGCCCGGCGTGTCCATGCGCAGCACCACGGCAGCCGCGCCTTGTTCGTGTGCGCGCGTCAGACCGCGCTTGACGTAATCGGCCGACGCCGGACCGATGACGCCATCGACCGACAGCACCACCGCGGCGCGAGTGCCTGGGTCGGTGGGCTGAGCAGCACCGAGCACCGCCGCCAGCCACAGCAGCGCCCCGGCCAAGCCGACGGCGAGGGGCTTCGCGCACCTGTTCATGCCGGCAGGCCAGCAAGCGGCTCTCCCGCATCGCGGTTCAGCGGTCGCCGCGTGCCGGTGTCAAGGGGGCCGTGCAGTACCGTCGCGCAATGCCGGGGCTTGCGGCTGCTGCGCCGGGCCTTCCTACAATCCGCCGCTTCGCTCGCCACCGCCTCGCCCTCATCCGCATGAATGCCCTTGCCCTGACCGTGCTGCTGCCGCTGGTGCTGGGCACGGGCCTGTGCTTTTGGAGCGGGCAGCGCGACACGCCGGGCCGGCGCCGGCTGACCGCCTGGCTGGCGGCGGCCGTGACCGCCGCGGCGCTCGCCGCGACCAGCACGCTGGCGCCCGAGGTCTTCGCTGGGCAGACCGTACTCGCGCAGGCCGAGTGGATGCCGGCCATCGGCCTGAACGCCAACTTCCGCCTCGACGGTCTGGCGCTGATGTTCGTCTGGCTGATCACCGGCATCGGCCTGCTGATCATCCTGTACGCCGCGTACTACCTGCACCACGACGACCCAGCGGGCAAGTTCTACACGCAGCTCATGCTCTTCATGGCCGCGATGCTGGGCATCGTGCTGTCGGACAACCTGCTGTTGCTGGTGGTGTTCTGGGAGCTGACCAGCATCTCTTCCTTTCTGCTGATCGGCTACTGGGGGCACAAGGAAGAATCGCGCGCGGGCGCACGCATGGCGCTCACGATGACCGGCGGCGGCGGGCTGGTGCTGCTGGCCGGCGTGGTGGTGCTGGGGCAGATTGCCGGCACCTACGATCTCTCGGCGATGCTGGGCCGGGGAGCGGAGATCCAGGCCGATCCGCGCTATCCGCTCGCGCTGGGCCTCGTGCTCGTCGGCTGCTTCACCAAGAGCGCGCAGTGGCCGTTTCACTTCTGGCTGCCCGAGGCGATGGCCGCGCCCACGCCGGTCTCGGCCTACCTGCACTCGGCGACGATGGTCAAGGCCGGCATCTTCCTGCTGGCGCGGCTGTACCCGGTGCTCGGCAGCGGCAGCGAGCTGTTCGAGACCATCGTCGCGCCGGTCGGTCTGGCGACCATGGTGTTCGGGGCCTACGTGGCCGTGTTCAAGCACGACATCAAGGCCCTGTTGGCCTACTCGACCATCAGCCACCTCGGCCTGATCGTGTTCCTGCTCGGCCTGGCCTCGCCGCTGTCGGCCGTGGCGGCGATGTTCCACATCCTGAACCACGCGACCTTCAAGGCCTCGCTGTTCATGACGGCCGGCATCATCGACCACGAGACCGGCACGCGCGACATGCGCCAGCTCGGTGGGCTGCTCAAGCTCATGCCCTGGACGGCCACCTTGGCCATGATCGCGGCCGCCTCGATGGCCGGCGTGCCCTTCGTCAATGGCTTCCTGTCCAAGGAAATGTTCTTCACCGAGGCGGTCGATCGCCAGGCCGATTTCGCTTTCGGCGTGCTGGTTCCGCTGGCGGCCACGCTGGGCGGCATCTGCTCGGTGGCCTATTCGCTGCGCTTCATCCACGACGTGTTCTTCCACGGGCCGCCGAAGAACCTGCCCAAGCCGCATCCGCACGAGCCGCCGCTGTTCATGAAGGCGCCGGTGGCGCTGCTGGTGGTGGCCTGTGTCGTGGTCGGCCTGATGCCCTCGCTGACCTTCGGGCCGCTCGTGCACGTGGCGGCCATCGCGGTGCTCGGGGCGCCGCCGCCCGAGTACCACCTGGCCTTGTGGCACGGCTTGAACCTGCCGTTGCTGATGAGCGCGGTGGCGCTGGTCGGCGGCGTGGTGATGTACATCCTGCTGCAACGACGCTTCAACCTGCACCTGCGCCACTGGCGCGGTTGGACGGGCGAGGCGCTCTTCACGCGCACGGTCGACGGGCTTTTCGGCTGGGCCGGCAAGCTCACCGACCGCCTGGAGAACGGCTCGCTGCAGCGCCATGCGGCGCTGATGGTCGGCTCGGCCATCGTGGTGTCGTGCTGGCCCTTCCTGCTCGGCCACGGCGAGGGTCTGGGCACGGGGGATCGCCTGCTGATGCCGGCGCCGCCGCTGGCCATCGTCGTGTGGCTGCTGCTGCTGGCCGTGGGCGCTTCGCTGCTCGCCACACACCATGACCGTTTCCGCGCCGTGGTGCTGGTTGGCGTGGTCGGCGTGGTCGCTTCGCTCGGCTTCGTGGCGCTTTCGGCGCCCGACCTCGCCCTGACACAGTTGTCGGTCGACATCGTTGCCACCGTGCTGCTGCTGATGGGTCTGGCGCTGCTGCCGCAGACCAGCCCGCGCGAATCCAGCCGCCGCCGGCGCGGCCGCGACGCGCTGCTCGCCCTGGCCGGCG
>NZ_JACDCW010000136.1 GCF_013817345.1 Methylibium sp. | reverse complement strand
ACCTATCACGTCGGTTCGCGCCACGAGAACTACGGCGAGACGGGCATGGCCCACCTGCTCGAGCACCTGATCTTCAAGGGCACGCCGACGAATCCCAACGTTTGGTCCGAGTTCACCAAGCGCGGCCTGCGGGCCAACGGCAGCACCTGGTTCGACCGCACCAACTACTTCGCCAGCTTCGCGGCCAACGAGGACAACCTGGAGTGGTTCCTCTCCTGGCACGCCGACGCGATGGTGAACAGCTTCATCGCCAAGAAGGATCTCGACAGCGAGATGACCGTGGTGCGCAACGAGATGGAGATGGGCGAGAACAGCCCCGGGCGCATCCTCTACCAGAAGACGCTGTCCGCGATGTACGACTGGCACAACTACAGCAACGACACGATCGGCGCCCGCAGCGATGTGGAGAACGTCGACATCGCCAGCCTGCAAGCTTTCTACCGCCGCCACTACCAGCCCGACAACGCGACGCTGGTGGTTTCGGGCAAGTTCGACGTGCCGCAGGTGCTGGCCTGGGTGCACGAGTTCTTCGGCCCCATCCCGAAGCCCGAGCGCGTGCTGCCGGTGCTCTACACGCTCGACCCCGTGCAGGACGGCGAGCGTGCGATCACCCTGCGCCGCAACGGCGGCACGCCGCTGCTCTATGCCGGCTATCACACGCCCGCGGCCGCGCATCCGGACCACGCAGCGTTGGAAGTCCTGACCATCGTGCTGGGCGACGCGCCTTCGGGGCGGCTGCACAAGCGCTTGGTCGAAAAGCAACTCGCCGCCAGCGTCGGCGCCGATGCCTTCGGCCTGTACGACCCCGGTGTGGCCCTTTTCATCGCCGAATTGCCGCCAGGCCAGGAGCCCGGCAAGACCAGCGCCGAGATGCTTGCTGTCATCGAGTCGATCGCCAGCGAGCCGATCACGGCCGAAGAACTGAAGCGCGCCAAAGGTAGGTGGCTCAAGGCCTGGGACTTGTCTTTCACCAATGCCGAGCGCGTCGGCGTGGCGCTGTCTGAATCGGTCGCACAGGGCGATTGGCGGCTGTACTTCCTGACGCGCGACCGGGTTCGCGACCTGACGCCGGCCGACGTGCAGCGCGTTGCCACCGAGCGGCTGCTGCGCTCCAACCGCACCTTGGCGACCTACCTGCCGACCGAAAATACCCAGCGCGCGCCGGTGCCCAAGGCCATCGACGTGGCCGCGCAGTTCAAGGACTTCGAGCCGCAGGAGGGCGCCGCTGCAGTGGCCGCGTTCGACGCCTCGCCGGCCAACATCGACGCGAAGACGCAGACCTTCGAGCTGGCCAGCGGCATGGAGGTCGCCCTGCTGCCCAAGCCGACCCGTGGCAACGCGGTGCAGGCGACGCTGGCGCTGCACTTCGGTGACGCGAAAAGCCTCGCCAACCAGGGCGCCGTGCCGTCGATGGTGGCCGCGCTGCTCAACGAGGGCACCCGGCAGCTGGGCCGGCAGGAGATTCGGGACCGACTCGACGAATTGCGCGCGGTGGTGTCCATCGGCGGCGACGACGGTCAGGTCAATGTCGGTATCTCGACCCGGCGCGAGCAACTGCCGGCGGTGATCGAGCTGGTCGGGCAGATGCTGCGTGAACCGAGTTTCCCGCCGGCCGTGCTGGAAGAACAGCGCAGCCAGGCGATCACGGCGGTGGAGCAGCAACGCAAGGAACCCGCCGCAGTCGTCGACAACGCCATGGCACGCCACGGCAATCCGTATCCGCGCGGCGATGTGCGATATGCGCGCACTTTCGACGAGATCGTGGCGGACCTGAAAGCCGTGCAGCCCGAGCAGTTGCGCGGCTTCCACCGCGAGTTCTACGGCGCTTCGAACGCCGAGTTCGGCGCCAGCGGCGACATGGACGTGGCGGCAGTGCGGCGTGCGCTCGAATCGAGCTTCGGCGACTGGAAAAGCCCGCGGCCCTACGCGCGCGTGCCCGATCCGCTGGTTCTACCCGAGCCGGCGCGGCTGGTGCTCGCCACGCCGGACAAGCAGAACGCGACGATGGCCGCGCAGCTGCCGCTGCCGATCACCGACACCGACCCGGATTACGCGGCCCTCATGCTGGCCAACCACATGCTGGGCGCCGGCGGTAATTCGCGGCTGTGGCAGCGCATCCGCGAGAAGGAGGGCTTGTCCTACGGCGTCTACAGCGGCGTGCGCTGGAATCCCTTCGAGCCGAACTCGCCCTGGGTGGCCGAGGCCATCTTTGCGCCGAGCAACCGCGCCAAGGTGGAGGCGGCGTTCAAGGAAGAGCTCGCACGGGCGCTGAAAGACGGCTTCACGGCGGCCGAACTGAACGAGGCCAAGCGCGGCCTGGTGAGTGCGCGGCAACTCGCGCGTTCGCAAGACGCTCGCCTTGCGTCCACGTTGGCCGGCAATCTCGAACTCGACCGGACATTTGCGCTGGCGCAGAAGGTCGATGACGCGCTGGGCCGCATGACGGTCGAAGAGGCCAACGCTGCCCTGCGCAAATACATCAAGCCCGAGCAGCTGGTGTTCGCGCTTGGCGGCGATTTCAAGGAAGACTGAGGCGTCTTCCCGGAGCGGGCCGGGCAGCCGCACGGCGACTTGCCCGTCATGCCGCCGGATCGCGGAGGCGCGCGATGGGCAGTGTTGGCTTCTCAGGCTGACGGCGGCTCTTCGCCGACGGCCCGGGCACCCTGCTTGAACGGATTGCGCTCGTCGAGTTCGCTCACGTAAGCCTCGATGCCGGCGCCTTCGCGCGCCAAGTGGCGAGACACGGCGTCAGTGAAGCGCGCATCGCTGAGCCAGTGTGCGGAATGCGTGCGCAACGGCATCAGGCCGCGGGCCATCTTGTGTTCGCCCTGGGCGCCGCCTTCGAAGCGGCGGTAGCCGTGTTCGATGCACCACTGCAGCGGCTGGTAGTAGCAGGCCTCGAAATGCAGGCAGTTGACCGACGGGCTGCCGGGCGCATGGCCCCAGTAACGGCCGTAGGCATGGCCTTGCTCGGGATCCAGGGCGATCAGCGAGGCGGCGATCGGCTCGCCGGCCTGGCGCGCGGTGAAGAGGAGCCAGTGCTCCGGCATCGTGGCCGCCATGCGGGCGAAGAAGTCGCGGGTGAGGTAGGGCGTCGAGCGGTGCTCGCGGTAGGTGGTGGTGTAGCAGCGGTAGAAGAAATTCCAGTCGGCCGGCGCGATCTCCTTGCCCCGCCGCACTTCGAAATCGACCCCGGCCTCGCGCACGTAGCGCCGCTCCTGCTGGATCTTCTTGCGCTTGTCGCGTTGCAGCGTGGCGAGGAAATCGGCGAAGTCGGCGTAGGGGTCGCCGCCTTCGGCCGCGTGGCGGTTGTGCCAGTGGAACTGCACCGTGCTGCGCAGCATCCAGCCGGCCGCTTCCGCCGAGCGGCGGTCGGTCTCGTCGAGAAACAGCACGTGCGCGGAAGAAAGTCCGTTGTCACTTGCGAGGGCCTGCATCGCGCGCAGCAGCACGGTGCGGGCCTCATCGTCGCGTGCGAGGAGCCGCGGGCCGGGCACCGGCGTGAAGGGCACCGCCGCCAGCAGCTTCGGGTAGTAGTGCAGCCCGGCGCGTTCGTAGGCATCGGCCCAGGCCCAGTCGAACACGTATTCGCCGTAGGAATGACTCTTGAGGTAGAGCGGGCAGGCGGCCACCAGCGCACCGCCGCGCTCGATGGCGAGGAACTGGGGCACCCAGCCCGTTTCGGGCACAGCGCTTGCCGATTCCTGCAGCGCCAAGAAGTAGGCATGCCGCATGAAAGGGTTGGCCGAGGCGCTGGCATCGAGCAGGGCGTCCCAGGCGGCCGCATCGATGCTCGATGGGTCGTCGTGCACGGAGACCACCCACTTGTCGGGGTCGCAGGTACCATCTTTTGAGACTGCCGGACGCTTCTTTTCCATGCCTTCTTCTGCCACGCTGAAGCTCGCGCTCGTCCAGTTCAATGCCACGGTGGGCGACCTCGCTGGCAACGCCAGGCGCATCGCCGACTTCGCCCGCCGGGCTCATGCCGAAGGCGCGCGGCTGGTGATCACGCCGGAGCTGTCACTGACCGGCTACCCACCCGAAGACCTGCTGCTGCGCCCGGCCTTCATGAGCGCCTGCGACGAGGCGCTGGCCGCATGCGCTGCCTTGCTGGCCGAACTGCCAGATCTGCAGGTCATCGTCGGCCACCCCAAGACGCTCGACGATGCCGGGCATGTTCGCACGCGCTCCCTGGCCGTGCAGCGGCGGGTCAATGCGGCCTCGGTGCTGCATGCCGGGCGAATCACCGCCTGCTATGCCAAGCGCGAGCTGCCGAACTACCAGGTGTTCGACGAGCGGCGCTATTTCGTCTCGGGCCGCGACGCGGGGCTGGGGCCGCTGGTCGTCGACGTGGGCGGCCTGAAGGTCGGCGTGCTGATCTGCGAGGACGCCTGGTTCGACGAACCGGCCGCAGCCGCGAAGGCGGCCGGCGCGCAGGCGCTCGCGGTGATCAACGCCTCGCCCTTCCACCTGGGCAAGGCCGGCGAGCGCGAAGAGCGAATGACGCATCGCGCGCGAGCGATCGGCCTGCCTGTGCTTTATGCGCACCTGGTCGGCGGCCAGGACGAGGTGGTGTTCGACGGCGGCTCGTTCGCGGTCGATGCGCAGGGCGCTGTCCGCGCGCGCGCCGGCACCTTCACCGAGGAGCTGCTGCTGGTCGGTGTGGGCACCGACGGCAGCGTGACGGGACCGCTGGCGCCGCAGCCCGAGCTGCCGGCTCAGGCCTGGGGTGCGCTCGTCATCGGCGTGCGCGACTATCTCGGCAAGAACGGTTTCCCGGGCGCGATCATCGGCCTGTCGGGCGGCATCGATTCGGCGCTGGTGCTGGCGATCGCGGTCGATGCGCTGGGTGCGGACAAGGTGCGCGCGGTGATGATGCCTTCGCCCTACACGGCCGATATCTCCTGGCTCGACGCGCGCGACATGGCCCGCCGCCTGGGCGTGCAGTACGACGAGATTTCGATCACACCCATGTTCGAGGCCTTCAAGGCGAGCCTCGCGGAAGAGTTCGCCGGCCTGCCGGAGGACGCCACGGAGGAAAACATCCAGGCGCGTTGCCGCGGCACCCTGCTGATGGCGCTGTCCAACAAGTCGGGCCACATCGTGCTGACCACCGGCAACAAGAGCGAGATGGCGACCGGCTACTGCACGCTCTACGGCGACATGGCCGGCGGCTTTGCGGTCATCAAGGACGTCGCCAAGACGCTGGTCTACCGGCTCGCGGCCTGGCGCAATGCGCAGGGCACAGAGCCGGTGATTCCCGAGCGCATCATCACGCGCCCGCCTTCCGCTGAACTGCGCGAGGACCAGACCGATCAGGACAGCCTGCCGCCCTACGCAGTGCTCGACGCGATCCTTGCGCGCTACATGGAAGACGACGAGGGAATCGCCGACATCGTCGCCGCCGGCTTCGATGCGGCGGTGGTCGAGCGGGTCACCCGGCTGATCGCCGTCAACGAGTACAAGCGCCGCCAGGCGCCGGTCGGCATCCGCATCACGCACCGGGCGTTCGGACGGGACTGGCGCTACCCGATCACCTCGAAGTTCCGTGCTTAAATTCGATCAGTCGAATTTCCGGGAGCCCGCCATGAAACAGATCACCGCCGTCATCAAGCCCTTCAAGCTCGAAGAGGTGCGCGAGGCGCTTGCCGAAGTCGGTGTCTCGGGACTCACGGTGACCGAGGTCAAGGGTTTCGGTCGCCAGAAGGGACACACCGAGCTCTATCGCGGTGCCGAGTACGTGGTCGATTTCCTGCCCAAGGTGAAGGTCGAGGTCGTCGTCAAGGACGAGGACGTCGAGCGCTGCATCGAGGCCGTGGTCAAGGCCGCCAAGACCGGCAAGATCGGCGACGGCAAGATCTTCGTCACCAATGTGGAGCAAGCCGTGCGCATCCGCACCGGCGAGACGGACGAAGCGGCGGTGTGACTCTTCAAGTCCGGCTGTAGTCGTCGCGGCCCTTGGCCCTTCGCGCCAGCACTTCGAGCCGCGTCAGCAGTTCGTCCGGTTCGGTGCCGACCTCCAGCATCGCCTGCGTGGCCGGCGACATGAAGCCCTCGCGCACTGTCTGCTGCAGAAATGCGATCAGCGCGTCGTAGTAGCCTGCCACGTTGAGCAAGCCGATCGGCTGGTCGTGGTAGTTGAGCTGGCGCCAAGTCCAGGCTTCGAACAGTTCCTCGAAACTGCCGATGCCGCCGGGAAGCGCCAGGAACGCATCGGCACGCTCCGCCATGGCCTGCTTGCGTTGATGCATGGTTTCGACCACCAGCAGTTCGCTCAATGCCGCATGGCCGATTTCGCGCTCCATCAGGGAGCGGGGAATCACGCCGACCACGCTGGCACCGGCGGCGAGTGCCGCATCGGCCATGCGGCCCATCAACCCGACTTGCGCGCCCCCATAGACCAGCCGCCAGCCGCGCTTGCCGATGGCGTGGCCGACCGCGCGGGCTGCCTCGGCGAAGGCCGGGTTTGCCCCCTCGCGCGAGCCGCAATAGACGCAGACGGTGAAGGGAGCCGGCAAGCGCGAACTCATTGCGAACTCCCTCCGCCAGGCGATGCCGCAGCGCCGCCCGGTATCGGGCGCGTGTCGATCAGTCGCGTCCCGCAGGCGGCGTCGTGCCAGAACTGGCGCTGCGGGTGAAGCAGCGCCAGCAAGGCGTAGCCGATGACGCCGCCCGCCAGCGCGGCCATCAGTGCGCCGGCACTGCGCCAGCCAGCGATGTGCCAGAGCGCGAGGGCCGGCAGGAACCAGACCCAACTGGCGAGGTAGCGCACGGTGGCGCGCAGGCGTGACACGCGCTGGCCGCCGGCAGCGGTCAGGCGGATGTGCCACGTCTGCATCGGGAGCGTCTGGCCGGTCTGCGACCAGTACCAGACCAGATAGAGGCCCGGCATCAGCACCAGGGCGATGATCAGCAGGCCCTCGCGACCCTGCATCGCGTTGCGCTGGTTGGTCAGCACGGCGTAGAGCAGGGCGCTGACGAACACCACGCCGAACAGCAGCACGCCCTCATAGATGAAACAGCCCATGCGCCGCCGCAGGCCTGGCGTGCGAATACTTGCCGCGTTGACGGCGGATGAAAACACGGTGCGCTTCACTTTTCGGTCTCCCTCGCGGATGCGGGCAGCCGCAAGGCGCAGCGAGCTCGGAGAGCTTCGCCGTACAGGGGGATGGAGAGGGAATTCATGGTTGCACTGCCTTCCTTCGAAGCCTGTGCAGGCTGTGCACTGCCCGCCGGCGGCGGGTCTTGAAGCTGCCCTGCGAGCAAGCCCGAGGAAGGCGCGCGGCCACGGTGCGGAGAAGCGGCGGCGATTATGTCATCGCGGGTTTTCAGGGCTCCTTTACCGGGAAGCGCAGCGGCGCTGGTGACATAATGCTGCTTCGCACAACGCTCTTTAGATCCTCAATGGCCGCCCGACCCGGGTCGCTTTGCTGTAGATCGCGCAGGCCCCACATCCACCTCACAAGGGTGCGAAGAGGGGCACCAAAGGTGTTTCGTCAGAGAAATTCCAAGAGGTTCGAAATGGACATGTCTGCCGCGGAAATCAAGCGTGCCGCAACGGCACAGCCGCACCCCTCTCCCAACGATCCCGGCGCCGATCCCAACGGCTCGGAGATTCTCGTTCGCTGCCTGCAGGCGGAGGGGGTCAAGTACCTCTGGGGCTACCCCGGCGGGGCGGTGCTCTACATCTACGACGCCCTCTACAAGCAAGACAGGATCGAGCACGTGCTCGTGCGCCACGAACAGGCCGCGATCCATGCCGCCGACGGCTATGCGCGCGCCACCGGCGACGTCGGCGTTGCGCTGGTGACTTCGGGCCCGGGCGTGACCAATGCCATCACCGGCATCGCCACCGCCTACATGGACTCGATCCCGATGGTGATCATCACCGGCCAGGTGCCGACACCGGCGATCGGCCTCGATGCCTTCCAGGAATGCGACACCGTCGGCATCACCCGCCCGATCGTCAAGCACAACTTCCTGGTCAAGGACGTGCGCGATCTGGCCATCACGATGAAGAAGGCGTTCTACATCGCGCGCAC
>NZ_JACDCW010000002.1 GCF_013817345.1 Methylibium sp. | reverse complement strand
CCCCCCCCCCGCCGCACCGAAGCGAAGCCTGCCGCCCGCCCGCGGCTTTGCACGCACAGAAAAACACGCGTAACTCAGCAGTCCCTGATATGTCAACCAACTTCCCCACCAAGCTCGACCCCGGCACCGCCTACCCCCTCGGCGCCACCCCCGACGGCAACGGCGTCAATTTCGCCGTGTTCTCAGCCAACGCATCGAGCATCGAGCTCTGCCTGTTCGACGCCGCTGGCCGCAGGGAGGTAGCGCGTTTGCCGCTGCCCGAATGCACCGACGGCATCTGGCACGGCTACCTGCCCGACGCCGGTGCCGGCCTGCTGTACGGCTACCGCGCCTACGGCCCGTACGAGCCCCATCACGGCCACCGCTTCAATCACCACAAGCTGCTGCTCGATCCCTATGCGCGTCAACTCTTCGGCTCCATCCGATGGACCGACGCCCTGTACGGCTACCGCCTCCATTCGCCGCGAGCCGACCTGAGCTTCGACCGGCGCGATAGCGCTCAGGCCATGCCCAAAGCGGTGGTCGTCGATGCTGCGTTCAACTGGCGCAGCGAGCGCCGGCCGAACACGCCCTTTGCCGAAACGGTGATCTATGAAGCGCATGTTCGCGGGATGACCATGGGCAACGAGAAGATCCGCACCGACCAGCGCGGCAGCTTCGCCGCCTTGGCCGATCCGTCGGTGATCGATCACCTGCATCGCTTGGGCGTCACTGCCCTCGAGTTGCTTCCCGTGCACGCTTTCGTGCAGGATCGCCGGCTGGTCGAGAAGAAGCTGCGCAACTACTGGGGCTACAACACGCTGTCTTACTTTGCGCCGGAGCCACGCTACCTCGCCAGCGGCCAGCTCGACGAGATGCGCAACGCCATCCGCCGCCTGCATGCGGCGGGCATCGAGGTGATCCTCGACGTGGTCTACAACCACACCGCCGAGGAAAGCGAACTCGGCCCCACGCTCTCGTTCCGCGGGCTAGACAACGCCAGCTACTACCGCCTGCAGGCCGACAACCCGCGCCACTGCATCAACGACACCGGCTGCGGCAACACCGTCAACATGTCGCATCCACGCGTGATCCAGATGGTGATGGACTCGCTGCGCTACTGGGTCGACGAGTTTCACGTCGACGGATTCCGCTTCGACCTCGGCGTCACGCTGGGCCGCGAGGTGGGCGGCTTCGATCCGGGCAGCGGCTTCTTCGACGCGATCGGCCAGGACCCGACGCTCGCACGCGTGAAGCTCATCGCCGAGCCCTGGGACCTCGGCCCCGGCGGCTACCAGATCGGCAACCACCCGGCGGGCTTTGCCGAATGGAACGGTCGCTTCCGCGACGACGTGCGCCGCTTCTGGCGCGGCAACGCCGGCCTGCGCGGGGCGCTCGCCGCGCGCCTGTACGGCTCGGCCGACATGTTCAACCACGACCGCCGCCGGCCCTGGGCGTCCCTGAACTTCATCACCGCACACGACGGCTTCCCCTTGCACGACCTGGTGCGCTACAACGAAAAGCAAAATGAGGCCAACGGCGAGGACAACCGCGACGGCTCCGACCACGACGACAGCTTCAACTGGGGCGTCGAAGGGCCGAGCGAGTACGAGGGCATCGAAGCGGTGCGCGGCAAGGTGGTGCGCGCCATGCTCGCGACGCTGATGTTCTCCAATGGCACGCCCATGCTGCTCGGCGGCGACGAGTTCGGCCGCACGCAACAAGGCAACAACAACGCCTACTGCCAGGACAACGAGCTGTCGTGGCTCGACTGGGATTTGCTGCGAAGCGAGAAAGGGCAGGCGCTGATCGACTTCACCGCCCGCCTCATCGAAGCGCGTCAGCACAATCCCACCCTGCGCGCTGCCAACTATCTCCACGATCAGCGTGAACTCGGCGCGGGCATTCGCGAGCTGAGCTGGCTCAACGAGCATGGCGAGCCCATGCAGCAAAGCGAGTGGGACCACCCCGAGGGTCGGCTGATCGCGCTGCGCCGCGCGCGCACCAGTGACGAGGGCTACATCAACCTGTCGCTCGTGCTCATCAATGGCGCGGCCGAGCCACAAGTGTTTCGTGTGTCGCCAGGCGACGCGGCCTGGCAGATCGTGATCGACAGCGCGCATCCCGGCAAGGCCCCGATGCCGCTCGAGGACGACAGCGTCGAGATCGAAGCGCACAGCGTGGTATTGCTCACCACCGCCGGCTATGCGCCGGCCGAAGAGCGGCCCGAACCCATGCCCGACGACGAGCCTGTCGAGACCCGGCCGGCGCCACTGGACTGAGAACACGCCGATGAGCTCCCAACACCACCACCGCTTCGATTTCGGCGCTCAGTTGAGCGACGATGGAGGCCACACCCGTTTTCGACTGTGGGCGCCGAGCAGCGCCGCGGTGATGCTCGCGATCGAGCCGGCCGGCGACGTGCCCTCCGGTGATCTGAAGCACGCCTTGCCGATGCGCCGCACCGAGGGCGGCTGGTTCGAGCTCGAGGTCGAATGCGGCGCGGGCACGCGCTATCGCTACTGCGTGGGGGGCAAGAGCAACGGCGAGGGCGGCGACGAAAAGGTCGGCTCCCCGGTCGGTGAACCGGACCCATCCACCTTCACCGCCGTTCCCGACCCGGCCTCGCGCCTGCAAGCCGGCGACGTTCACGACGCCAGCTTGGTGGTCGATCCGCAGGCCTATGAATGGCAGCACACCGACTGGTCCGGCCGGCCCTGGCTCGAGACTGTGCTCTACGAACTGCACGTCGGCGCGCTCGGCGGCTACGCCGGCGTGCAGGCCCGCCTGCCGGCGCTCGCTGCACTGGGCATCACCGCCATCGAGCTGATGCCGCTGAATGACTTTCCCGGCGCGCGCAACTGGGGCTACGACGGCGTGCTGCCCTTCGCGCCCGATGCCGCCTATGGCACGCCCGAGGAACTCAAGTCGCTGATCGACGCCGCTCACGGCCTGGGCCTGATGGTCTTCCTCGATGTCGTCTACAACCACTTCGGCCCGGACGGCAACTACCTCGGCCTGTACGCCGAACCCTTCTTCACCGACGACGCGCACACGCCCTGGGGCCAGGCCATCGATTTCCGCCGGCCGGAGGTGAGCGAGTTCTTCATACACAACGCGCTGTACTGGCTGATGGAGTACCGCTTCGACGGGCTGCGCTTCGATGCCGTGCATGCCATTGCCGAGCAGGGCTGGCTGAAGACGCTGTCGCAGCGCGTGCGCGCCGCCGTGGAGCCGGGCCGCCATGTGCATCTGGTGCTCGAGCACGACGACAACGCTTCCCATCTGCTCGAGAGCCATTTCGATGCGCAGTGGAACGACGACGGCCACCACGTGCTGCACGTGCTGCTCACCGGCGAGCACGAAGGCTATTACGCCGACTACGCCGACGTCCCGGCCGAGCGGCTGGCCCGCGTGCTCGCGGAAGGCTTCGCCTACCAGGGCGACGCGTCGGCGCACCGCGGCGGCGAGGCGCGCGGCGAGCCCAGTGCGCAGTTGCGGCCGAGCGCCTTCGTGCTCTTCCTGCAGAACCACGATCAGATCGGCAACCGTGCCTTCGGCGATCGGCTCACGAAGCTCGCCGACCCCGGGGCGCTGCAGGCGGCAACCGCGCTGCTGTTGCTTGCGCCGCAGATTCCGCTGCTGTTCATGGGCGACGAATGGGCGGCGGCCGAGCCGTTTGTCTATTTCACCAGCCATCCCGACCCCGAGCTGGCCGCGGCGGTGCGCGAGGGCCGCCGACGCGAGTTCGAGCGCTTCGCCGCGTTCGCCGATCCGGCGCAGCGCGAGCGCATCCCCGACCCCAACGCGCCGGCGAGCTTCGAGCAGTCGTGTCCGCGCGAACCGGCCGAAGGCGGCGCTGCCGACGAAGCCCGGGCGCAGCGCGAGCGGGTGCGCGCGCTGCTCGCGCTGCGTCATGCACACATCGTGCCGCGGCTGGCGGGCGCTCGCAGCCTTGGTGCCCAGGCGATCGGCGAAGCGGCGGTGCAGGCGCGCTGGCGCATGGGCGACGGTGCGGAGCTGACGATCCGGCTCAATCTCGGTGCCGAGCCGGTCGATCTGGTGGCGCCGGGCGGCGAGGGCGACGAAGCGAGGTCGACCGTTGCGAAGGGCAACGAGGGCGTCGACAGTGCCACCCGATCGGCGCTCGGCGAACTGCTGTTCGAGACCGCCGCCGCCGGCCAACCACCGGCTCGCCAGCGGCTGCCGGCGCGCAGCATCGCCGTGTGGCTGAGCGGTGCAGCAGCAGCGGCGACCGAGGCGTCATGAGCGACACCGAGAGAGATCTCGCCCTCCTGCACGAACTGGCCGCCGCCGCCGGCATCGCGGTCGATTGGACCGATGCCCATGGCGCGCCCCGAACGGTCGCACCGCAAACTTTGCACGCGGTGCTCGATGCGCTCGATCTGCCGAATGCGAGCGCCGAGGAGCAGGCGCAGAGCTGCGTGCTGCTACGGGCCGAGCACGACAGCGCCGAGGCGCCGCCTTTGCTGGTAGCGAGCGTGGCCGAGCCCGTCGCGCTGGGGCGCTGGGCGGCGCAATGGGTCGGGCAGCCTTATCGCGTCGAGCTGGAAGCCGGCGGCGTGGTGGAAGGCCACATCGCCACCGCGGCGCAGGCCACCGACGCCGCTGTGCACAGCACCGATGGCGCACCCTCCGCGATTGGCTGTGTGCCGGCCATCGACCGAATCGGCTATCACCGTTTGACAGTCGGGCCGCTGAGCGTGACCGTGGCCGTCGCACCGCCGCGCTGCTACGGCGTAGCCGATGCAATGGCCGGACGCCATGCGGCAGAGCCGGGAGGCGTGGCGGCGGAGGACGATGTTGCATCTGCATCTGCATCTGCGACTGCGACTGCGACTGCGGATGCATCTGGGGCTGCCGAGCCCGCTGGCGGCAACACCCGCGCGGCGGCGACTGCCGGCTCGGCAGCGACCGCGAGCCGGCGTCCCTGGGCCTTGGCCGCCCAGCTCTACTCCCTGTGCCGCCCAGGCGATGGCGGGCTGGGCGACTTCACCGCGCTAGCCGAACTCGCCGAAGCGGCGGCGCGTCACGGTGCGGCCGGGTTGGCGATCAGCCCATTGCACGCCATGTTCTCCGCCGATCCCGGCCGCTACAGCCCTTACGGCCCGTCGAGCCGGCTGTTCTACAACGCGCTGCACGTGGACCCAGCGGCGTGCTTCGGCGCAGCCGCCTTGCGCAACGCGCTGCAGGCCCTGGAAGCCGAGGACGCCGGCCGAGACGAGACCGTGCAAGCCCGGCTCGAGCGCTTGGAGACCGCTGACCGGGTCGAGTGGCCCGAGGTCTCGCGTCTCAGGTTGCGCGTACTGCGCCGGCTTTTCGGCAGCGCTGCGTTCCGAGAATCGACCTCGCTTCAGGCCGCCTTCACGGCGTTTCGACGCGAGGGCGGCGAAGCGCTCGAGGACCACGCCCGCTTCGAGGCGCTGCACGCGCGCTTCGGCGTCGTGCCGGCAACGGCAACTGCGGACGCCAGCGATGGCAACAGCAACAGCAACAGCAACAGCAACAGCAACAGCAACAGCAACAGCAACAGCAACAGCAACAGCAACAGCAACAGCAACAGCAACGAGAACGGCGGAGGCGGAGGCGGAAGCGGAAGCGGAAGCGGAAGCGGCTGGCGATCCTGGCCGGTCGAATTCCAGGACCCCCGCTCACCGGCCGTGCAGTCCTACGCCGAAGCGCATGCCGACGAAGTCCGCTTCCATGCCTTCCTGCAGTGGTTGGCCGCAACCGGCCTCGCCGACGCGCAAGCCCGCGCCCGCGCCGCCGGCATGCCGATCGGCCTGATCGCCGACTTGGCCGTCGGCGCCGACGGCGAGGGCAGTCAGAGCTGGAGCCGGCAGAGCGAGATGCTCAACGGCCTGTCGGTCGGCGCGCCGCCCGACGTGATCAACGTCCAGGGCCAGTCCTGGGGCCTGGCTGCGTTCTCGCCGCGTGCGATGGCGCGGCACGGCTACCGCGCCTGGATCGAAATGCTGCGCGCGGCCTTTCGCCATGCCGGCGGCGTGCGCATCGACCACGTGCTCGGCCTGGCGCGTCTGTGGCTGGTGCCGCACGGCCGGCCCGCCACCGAGGGCGCCTACCTGCGCCTGCCGATCGAGGATCTGCTGCGGCTGGTCGCGCTCGAATCCTGGCGCGAGCGCGCCGTCGTCATCGGCGAAGACCTCGGCACCGTGCCGGCCGAGTTCCCGGCGCGTCTGGCCGCAAGCGGGGTCCTGGGCATGCGCGTGCTGTGGTTCCAGCGCGAAGGCGAGCGCTTCGTGCCGCCCGAGCGCTGGGGCGAAGACGCCGTGGCGCTCAGCACCACGCACGACCTGCCGCCCATCGCCGGCTGGTGGCAGGGCCGCGACATCGACTGGCGAACGCAACTCGGGCTGTTGCCGCACGGCGCGAGCGAAGACGATGAGCGTGCGCAACGCGACCGCGACCGCGCCGCGCTGTGGCAAGCCCTGGGCGATGCGGGATGCGTCGATGCTCGCGCCGCCCAGCCGCCGATCGGAGAGCCCCCCGTCGCTGCGGTGCTCGGTTTCGTCGCGATGAGTTCGGCGCCGCTGGCCATCGTGCCGCTGGAAGACGCGCTCGGCCTGGTCGAGCAGCCCAATCTGCCCGGCACCACTGCTGTGCATCCCAACTGGCTGCAGCGCCTGAGCGTGCCGGTGGATCGCCTGCTCGACGCGCCGGAGGTCGAGGAAAGGCTCGCCGCCGTGACGCAGGCGCGCGAAGGGCCGGCGCCTGCAGCGCACAGCGAATTCATGGCCACCGCACCGCGCGCCACCGCGCGGCTGCAACTCCACGCCGGCTTCACGCTCGACGATGCGGCGCACTGGGTCGACTACCTCCACCGGCTCGGCATCAGCCATGTGTACACGTCGCCGCTGACTACCTCGCGCGTCGGCTCCACGCACGGCTACGACGTGGTCGACCCGACCCGCATCGACCCCGAGATCGGCGGGCGCCCCGCGCTGCGCCGCCTGATGGCGCGCTTGCGCGAACGGGGCATGGGCCTGGTGGCCGACATCGTTCCCAACCACATGGGCGTCGCCGGCCGCGAGAACGCCTGGTGGCAGGACGTGCTCGAGTGGGGCCGGGCCAGCCCTTACGCGCAGTGGTTCGACATCGACTGGGAGCCGGACGACCTGGCCTTGCACGGCAAGCTGCTCGCGCCCTATCTCGGCGAGCCGTATGGGGAGACGCTGACCCAGGGCGATCTGCAGTTGCGCTTCGATGAGGAGTGCGGGCGCTTCTGGTGCGCGTATCACGATCACCGCTTTCCGATTGCGCCGACTTCGCACGCGGACGTGCTCCGTGCATTGCCCCCTTTCCCTTTGGGAGAGGGCTGGAGTGAGGGCCGGCCCGACCCTGCTTCTGCGATGGCCCCTCGCCCAGCCTCTCCCCAGCGGGGAGAGGAGCCAACCCTGGGGTCACTCGTCGAGCGCTTCGAAGGCGTCTTGCCCGAGCCTGACGGCGACAACCTTGCGCGCTGGCAAGCCGCTTGCGCCGCGCTGGCTGCAGTCGCCGCGACCGACACCGGCCGCGCTCACATCGACGCCGTGCTCGCACGCCATTCGACGCAAACCGAGGAGGGCCGCAGCCGCCTGCACGCGCTGCTCGAACGCCAGCATTACCGCCTTGCCTGGTGGCGCTGTGCGGCCGACCAGATCAACTGGCGGCGCTTCTTCGAGGTGAGCGACCTCGCGGGGCTGGCCGTGGAACGCGAAGAGGTCTTCGAGGCCAGCCACTCGCTGGTCTTCGATCTCTACGCCGAAGGACTGATCGACGGCGTGCGCATCGACCACATCGACGGTCTGGCCGATCCCGAAGGCTATTGCCTGGCGCTGCGCCGCCGCTTGACCGCACTGCATCCGGGCCGGCCCGAGGCGCTGCGCGAAGGGCGGCCGTACATCGTCGTCGAGAAGATCCTGGCCGTCGGCGAAGCACTGCCCAAAGCCTGGCAGACCGACGGCACGAGCGGCTACGACTTCATGGACCAGGTGGGCGCGCTGCTCCATGAGCCCGCCGGCGCCGAGCCGCTGGCCGCTTTGTGGCGCGAGTTCAGCGGCCGCCCGTTCGATTTTCCCGAGGAAGCCCTGCAAGCCCGGCGGCAGATCCTGGCCGAGAACCTGGCCGCCGAACGCGAGGCTTGCGCGCGCGCCTTTCACCGGGTGGCCCGCGCCTCGCTCTCCACGCGCGACTGGGCGCTGACCTCGATCCGCCGCGTGCTTACCGAGCTGCTCGTGCACTTCTCCGTGTATCGCAGCTACCCCGGACCCGGCGGCCGATCCACCGCCGACCGGAAGTACCTGGCCCACGCGGCCGCCGGTGCGCGGGCCGCGCTGCGCAGCGCGGACCATGCCTTGCTGGAACAGCTCGCGCGTTGGCTGAACGAGGCGCCGTCGTCCGAGCTGCACCGCAAGGCGCTCACGCGCTTCGAACAGCTCAGCGCGCCGCTCACCGCCAAGTCGGTCGAGGACACTGCCTTCTACCGTTACGGCCGGCTGCTCTCGCGCAACGAGGTGGGCAGCGACCCGGCGCACTTCGCGCTCGGCGTCGACGCCTTTCACCGCCTGGGCCGGGAGCGTGCCGAGCAGTGGCCCGCCGCGATGCTCGCCACGGCCACGCACGATCACAAGCGCGGCGAGGACCTTCGCGCGCGGCTCGCGGTGCTGAGCGAACTGCCCGACGACTGGGTCGTCATCACGCGGCACTGGCGCGAACTCAATGCGTCCGCCGGACAGGTCATGGTGAGCGGCGCGCGGGCACCGAACGGCGGCCAGGAACTGATGCTTTATCAGATGCTCGTGGGCGCCTGGCCGCTCGGCCTGGACGCCGGTGACCGCGAAGGGCTGGCCGCCTTCGCCGAGCGCATCGCCGCCTGGCAGACCAAGGCGCTGCGCGAGGCCAAGCAGGTCACCGGCTGGACGGCGCCCGACGAGGCCTACGAGTCGGCCTGCCGGCGCTTCCTGTTCGCGATCCTCGGCCTCGAAGAGCCGGCCCCGGCGAGCGAAGAATTCGTCGCCACCCTTGCTGGTTTCGTCGAGCGCATCGCGCCGACCGGTGCGCTGGGCGGCTTGGCGCAGTGTCTGCTGCGCCTGACGGTGCCTGGCGTGCCCGATCTCTACCAGGGCTGCGAGTGGTGGGACTTCAGCCTGGTCGATCCCGACAACCGTGCGCCGGTCGATTACGCCGCGCGCAGTGCAGCGCTTGCGCAGCAGGCGCCTCTCGCCGCGCTGATTTCCCGGTGGCGTGACGGGCACATCAAGCAGGCCTCGATCCGGCGCGCCTTGCAGCTCCGCAGCGAGAAGGCGGCGCTTTTTGCCGGCGGCGATTACCAGCCCCTCGGCATCGAAGGGCCGCTGGCCGGGCACGCCATTGCCTTCGCGCGCGGCCTCGGCGATGACTGCATCGTCGCGGTGGCCAGCCTGCGCGCGGCGCGTTTGCTCTCCACCGGCAGCACACCCTGCATCCCCGCCGAGGCCTGGGCCGACACGGCCCTGGTGCTGCCGCAGAAGCTTGTCGGGGCGCCTCGCGTGGTCGATGTGCTGACGGGCAAGGCATTCCGCGGCGATCAGGGTCCGCTCCGCCTGCGCGAACTGCTTGCAGAACTGCCGATTGCCCTGCTCGTCGCAAGCTCCACCCAGTTCGGGTAGAACGGGTCGCTGCCGTCATCGCTGCACTCGCCATTCGCGCTTGCTTCGGTGACAAACGCCTCCGCATTCCCACTCTCGTTACCCTTTCAGGAGATTCACATGAAGAACACTTTTGCCTGCCTCGTGCTCTGCGCCGCCAGCACCGCCGCCTTCGCTGCCGACATGGCCGACATGAAGCTGACCGCCGCCCAGATCGATGCCGCCTTCAAGGTCGCCAATCCCGACAACGACGGCACCGTCGACATGAAGGAGGCCACGAAGTTCGGCATCACCAAGAAGGCGTTCGAGGCGGCGAATCCCGACAAGGACGGCACGCTCGACAAGAAGGAATTCGCGGCCGCAATTGCTCACCAGTTCAAGCAGGCCAACCCGGACAACGACGGCACGCTCGACCCCAAGGAAGCGAAGGCGGCCGGCATCAAGAGCCAGAAGGTGTTCGAAGCGGCCAACCCCGACAAGGACGGCACGCTCGACATCGCCGAGTACCTCGTCGCCCTGACGAATCAGGCCAAGTAAACCGCGGTTGCGCCTTGGGTGGGGGAGGTTGCTTCAGCGCGCAACCGTCGGCTTGCCCGAAGACTCGATCACGTTCGGATGATCGGCCAGCGGCCGGCGCGGCTCCAGCGCCTGATGCAGTGCCAGGCCGATGGCGGCGCCCACGAATTCGGCTGCGACGAAGCCCGGCGCGCTGACCGGCGCGATGCCGGCGAAGCTGTCGCTGAACATGCGGCCGAACACCGCCGCCGGGTTGGCGAACGAGGTCGAGGCGGTGAACCAGTAGGCCGCGCCGATGTAGCTTGCCACCATGACCGGCGCGCGGCCGGCCGGCGCCCGCAGGATCACGAGCAGCAGCCCGGCGGTGGCGACCGCCTCGGCGATCCACTGGCCGTTGCCGCTGCGCAGCTTGCTCGAGAACTGCAGGATCTGCATGTCGAACATCGCATGCGCCAGCCAGGCGCCCAGCACCGCGCCACCGAGCTGCGCCAAGGTATAGGGCACCAGGGCGGAACGCGGCAACTCGCCACGCCACGCCATCACGGCGCTGACCGCCGGGTTGAAATGCGCACCGCTCACGGGGCCCAGTGCCTCGATCAGGATGTAAAGGCCGCCAACGGTTGCCAGCGCATTGGCCAGCAGCGCAAGGGCGACGTTGCCCCCGGCCAGCCGCTCGGCCATGACGCCAGAGCCGATCACGACCACGAGCAGCAAGGCAGTGCCGAGCGCTTCGGCCAAAAGCCGGCGAGAGAGCTCCTGCATCGCGCGCCTCAGCTCGCCGAAACGGCGACCAGCGCCTGCTTCAGCGCCGCATCGTCCAAGCGCTCCAGCGGCAGCCGCAGCAGTTGCAGCATGCGGTAGCCGAGCGCCTGGCGGGTGAGTTCGAAGGCATTGCGCCGCGCGACCTCATCCCCCGGCGCATTGGACGGGTCCGGATACCCCCAGTGCGCCTGCACCGGACCGCCGGGCCAGTAGGGGCAGGTTTCCTGCGCCGCGCTGTCGCACACGGTGATCACGATGCGCATGGTCGGTGCGTCAGCCACTGCGAATTCGTCCCAGCTCTTGCTGCGGTACCCGCCGGTCGCGATACCCGCCGTTTGCAGCGCCTCGATCGCCAAGGGATTGATGCGCCCGCTCGGCGCACTGCCTGCACTGAAGGCTCGCACGTCCCGGTCCAGCCGCTCGGCCAGATGGTTGAGCATCGCCTCGGCCAGCACGCTGCGCGCCGAGTTGTGGGTGCAAAGGATGAGGACGTTGGTGGTCATGGGTGTGTGGGGAGATCGAGCATCTGGGGGCAGCGAAAATTCAGCGCGTGCCGATCTCGCGCACCTCGCGCCGGATCGCCATGGTGTCGAGCTTGTCCAGCGGCAGCGCCAGCATCAGCTCGATGCGCCGCTTGAGCGTGACGGCGGTTTCCATGAAGACCTTCGCTTTCTCGGCGTCGCTGCCCTCGAAGGCCGCCGGATCGCGCACGCCCCAGTGCGCCGTCACCGGCTGCCCCGGCCACACCGGGCAGACCTCGCCCGCCGCGTTGTCGCAGACGGTGAAGACGAAGTCGAGCGCAGGTGCTTCGGGGCCGGCGAACTCTTCCCAGCTCTTGCTGCGGTAACCCTCGGTGGGCAGGCGCAGATCGCGCAAGGTCGAAAGGGCGAAGGGGTTGACCGTGCCGCTGGGCCGGCTGCCGGCCGAGTGCGCGACGAAGCCGCCGCGGCCGGCGTTGTTCATCAGGCCCTCGGCCAGGATCGAACGCGCCGAGTTGCCGGTGCAAACGAACAGCACCTGATACGTCTTCTCGTTCATGGCGACTCCTTGTGATGGTTCAGCAGTTCGTGCAACCCGCGTCCTCGACCTCGCACGGCTGGCCTTCGCAGCAATGCGCCGTGAGGTAGCCGAGCAGGGCGTTCATGCGCCCGAAGGCCGCGCGGTAGATCAGGTGACGGCCGTCGCGCTCCTGCGAAATCAGGCCGGCGTGCGTCAGTTCCTTGAGGTGAAAGGACAGCGTAGTTGCCGCCACGTCCAGTTCTTCGGACATCGCCCCGGGCGTGAGCCCTTCGGGGCCCGCGACCACCAGCGAGCGGAACACCCGCAGGCGCGAAGGTTGTGCGAGCGCGGCCAAGGACTTGACGACATCGTGTTCTTCCATGATTCGATAATATTGGAAGCATTGGATACCGGCAAGAGCCGATATTCACTTCTCACGGAAGTGCCGGGCCTATGCTCGGCGCCGACCTCCTTCAAGACCGAGTCCCCGAGATCCCCGACGTGCCCACTTCTCACCCGCCCCTCAGTCTGGCCGCGACCGCTGAATCGCCCTTGCCCGACGCCGCGAGCCCGAACCTCGCCGAGCTTCCTCAACTCGCCGCGGAGTGCTTCGACGCGCCGTCGAACGAGCGGCTCGCCGCTGCCGCCAGCTCGACCCACGCGCCGCGCTTCCTGCTGCTCTACGGCTCCCTGCGCGAGCGCTCCTACAGCCGCCTGCTCACCTTCGAGGCCGCCCGGCTGCTGCAGGCGATGGGCGGCGAGACGCGCATCTTCGATCCCGCTGGCCTGCCGCTGCCCGACGCCGCGCCTGACAGCCACCCCAAGGTGCAGGAGTTGCGCGAAGCCGCACTCTGGGCCGAGGGCATGGTCTGGTGCTCGCCGGAGCGGCACGGCGCCATGACCGGCATCCTGAAAGCGCAGATCGACTGGATCCCGCTGGCGCTCGGTGCAGTGCGCCCGACCCAGGGCAAGACGCTGGCGGTGATGGAGGTCTCGGGCGGCTCGCAGTCCTTCAATGCCGTCAACCAGATGCGCGTGCTCGGCCGCTGGATGCGCATGATCACCATCCCCAACCAGTCGTCGGTCGCCAAGGCCTTCCTCGAGTTCGACGAGGCCGGGCGCATGAAGCCCTCGGCCTACTACGAGCGCGTGGTCGACGTGATGGAGGAACTGTTCAAGTTCACGCTGCTCACGCGAGACGTCAGCCCGTACCTGGTCGATCGGTACAGCGAACGCAAGGAAAGCGCCGACGAACTGTCGAGACGTGTGAATCAACGAGCCATCTGAGCGTTTTCATGGATTTGCGTGGCTCGATGGCTCACCACCTGGAGTCAAGCCGGCACGGGAGCCGCGGCCGGCTCGATGCGGCATTCGGGCTCACACCTCCGCCCTGTGATCCTGGCGGTCGATTCCGTAGCGGCGCATCTTTTCCCACAGCGTCTTGCGGCTGATGCCGAGCCGCGTCGCCGCCTCCGTCACCAAGCCCTTGTGTTCCCGGAGCACAGCGATGACGAAGGCCCGCTCGGCGGTTTCCATGTGTTCGTTGAGCGATCCGCCAACACGGCCCGCCGGCGACTGCGCAGCCGAACCGGGAGCCGCAGGAAACAGGTCCGCAGCTTGGAGCACCGGCCCCGCCCCCAGCGCGAGCGCGCGGCGCAGCACATGGTTGAGCTCGCGAACATTGCCCGGCCAGCCGTGAGTAAACAGGGCCTGCTGCGCCTCGAGCGTCAGTCGGCAGCTCGGCCGCGTGTTGCTGCTTCCCAGCTCGGCCAGCATGCGGTCGGCGAGCCAGACGATGTCCTCGCGGCGCTCCCTGAGCGGGGGCGCTGCCACGGTGATCACGTTGATGCGGTAGTACAGGTCCTCGCGGAACAGGCCCGCGCGCACCATGGCCGGCAGGTCGCGGTGCGTCGCGCACACGAGCCGGAAATCGACCGGCGTCGCCGACTCGGCCCCGATGCGCGTGACCTTGCGTTCCTGCAGCACGCGCAGCAAGCGCGACTGCATGCCCAGCGGCATGTCGCCGATCTCGTCGAGGAAGAGGGTGCCGCCGTTGGCCTGCTCGATCAGACCCCGGTGCGCGCGCGCCGCGCCGGTGAAGGCGCCACGCACATAGCCGAACAGCTCGGCTTCGATCAGCGCCTCGGGAATCCCCGCGCAATTGACCGCGACCCATTCGCCCGTGCGGTGCTTGCCGCCCTTGCGGTGCAGCAGCGCGGCGATCACTTCCTTGCCCACACCGGATTCGCCCGAAATGAGGACGGATTCGACGCTCTCGGCCAGGCGATCCGTGAGCGCCTCGATCTTGCGCATGGAGGGTGAAATGCCGAGCAGCGGCTCGTCACGGCCGGCCGGCGCCGCGGCGCAAAAGCCGTGCACGCGCGCCATGAGCTGATCGAGATCGAAAGGCTTGGTGACGAAGTCCACCGCGCCGGCCTTGAGCAGGCCGACGGCTTCGTCGATGCTGCCGAATCCGGTCATGAAGACGAAGGGCGGGCGCTTCGCGGCATCGAGCGCTTCGAAGATCGCCGCGCCCGACATGTCGGGCAGGCGCAGGTCGCAGATCGCCAGCGCGTAGCGGCGCCTCTCCAGCGCGAGCAAAGCCTCGCGGCCCGTCTTGAACCAGTCGGCCGGGAGCCCCTCGATGCGAAAACGTTCGCACAGGGTTTCGCCGAGCAACTCGTCGTCTTCGACCAGGCAGATCTTGTTCGTTGCGCTCATGCGGAGAGTTCGGGCGAAAAGGTGGAGCGGTTGCTTGCGCCGGGCAGCGGCTGCAGCGGGATGCGGACTTCGAAGACCGTTGTGCCGGGGTCGGCCGATAGCGTGATGCGTCCGCCCATGGAGCTCACCAGCTGATGACTCGCCCACAGCCCGAGGCCATGGCCTTCACCGCCGACCACGGGCTCGAACGGGCGCGCGCGCCGGGGCGGTGGGAACTCCTGTCCGTCGTTTGCCACCCGCAACACGAGCTCGTGATCGGTGGTGGTGGCCGTGAAGGCGATCCACGCCTCGCTGGCCTGCACTGCATTGAGCAGCAGGTTGAGAACGACTTGGCGCACCGGTGCGGCCGGCACGGCCAAGTCGCCTTCGACGGGGTAGCTCCAGTCGAGCCGGAGTTGCTTGCGCTGAGCCTGCGGATGCACGAGGACGCGGAGGTCCTCGATGTCCGCCGGCGAGAGCGGTCGCGCATTGGTCTTCGTTTCGATCAGCAGCGCCGAGAGCGTCTGTCGAATCTGCTCGAGCCCGCGCTCCAGCAAGGCGACCGTGCGTGGCAAGAGCTTCGGGTCCTTGCGCAGATTGCTCAGCGCATTGAGCATGCCGGCCAGCGGGTTGTTGATCTCGTGCGCGACGCCCGAGGTCATGCGGCCGATCGCCGCGAGCCGGTCGGCCGCCACGAACTGCTGCTGCAGTTGCTCCTTCTCGCGCAATTGCTCCTGCAGCAGCGACATCGAGTGTTCGAGCCGCGCGAGTTCGCTTGCGGGCGCCGGCGGCGGTGGCGTGCCTGCGGCGGAGATACCCGCGTAAGCCGTCGATTTGTGCGCCGCCTCCTCACCCAGCCGGTAGAGCGCGTCGGTCACCCGCGCGACCGGGCTCGCCAGGCGGTGGCCCACCCACCAGCCGAGCGGAATCAACAGCACGACCAGCCCGAGCGTGATGCCGGCCAGGGTGGCGATCGTGTCGCGATAGCGCTGCGCGAAGACGGCGTGCGAGTAGCTCATGAGCAGCGTGCCGATGGGTTCCTGGTCGGCCGACAGCAGCGGCAGCTTGACGACGGCATAGGCATCGGCCCCGCTGCGGGTCTCCGCCAGCACCGCCTCGTCCCGCTTCGTTTTCAAGGCGGCCGCCTGCTGCAACGGCGCGCTGAGTCCAGCCAGCGGCGAGCCGACGCCGAAGCGAAGCGGATCGGACGACACGAACACGGCGTTGCCGCGGTCCAGCACAACCACGTCGCAGCGTTGTGGCCCGCCCTCCACGGCAGCGACGGCGCGCACGGCTTCGAAGGCTTCCCAGACATCGTCGCGCGCGATGTGCACGACCAGGCCGCGGGCGAGCGACTGAGCCACGGTGCCCGCGTGGTCGTGCAGGTCCTCGCGCAGCCAGTGGCGCGCCGACAGCGCGATGGCCACCGAGATCGCCAGGGCGGTGAGCACCGAAATGGCGGTGATCAGCAGCGGCACCTTGGCCCGGTAACTCCAGGTGCGCGGGTTCCAGGCCTGCGGGATGCGCATGGCCGTCCTATCCCACTCGTGCACCGCTCAGCGCAGCCAGCGCAGCGATGCTTTCGAACAAGGCCGGCTCGAAGCGGCCGAAGCCGCTCAGGTTGAGCTCGCTCAGCAGTCCCTTGCCGTTCGGATCGTCGGCCATGCCGAGCAGGGCGCCCTGCAGCCGGCGCTCGATCTCGGGGTCGAGGCTGGCCCGCACGGCCAGCGGCGGAAAGCCGTAGAACTCGCTTCGCCATGCGACGCGCGTCTTCGCGACCAGGGCCGGCGCCACCCGTTGCAGGGTGTCCCACACGTAGCCATCGACGGCGCCCGCCTGTGCCAGCCCTGCCGCCACCGCGCTGACCACGTTGCGATGGCCCCAGGTGTAGAAACTGCGCGCGAAATGCCGGTCGGGATCGACGCCGGCCTTCATCAAGGTGGTGCGCGGCACCAGGTAGCCGGAGTTGGAGTCGGGGTCGGAGTAGGCGAAGACCTTGCCGCGCAGATCGAGCACCGAGGCTGTGTCCGCATCGGTCGCCGGCACGATCAGGTAAGACTGGTACAGCGGCTCGCCGCGGTAGAGCGGCACCGACAGGCCGCGCAGCTGCGCCTTGTTCATCACCCACGGATAGCCGCAGATCCAGGCCGCCTCCAGCTCCTGGCTTCGCAGCAGACCCATGATGTCGCGGTAGCTGCGCCGGGAGACGAACTCGACGCGCATGCCGGCGACGGTGCTGAGGTAGCCGGCCCACCGGGCGAGAAAGCCCGTCTGGTCGTCGAGGAACACCGGCGTGGTGCCGAAGCGCAGCACGCTCGAGGCGCCGACGTTCGGCTGTGCCCGGGCCATGCTTGCCGGGCCGAGCCAGCAGGCCTGCAGGCCCGCGTGAATGAACTGGCGTCGCTTCATGCTGCCTCCTCCTCTATTCGAAGGTTACGGCGAGGTAACGCATCACCGACAGATCGGACAAACCCGCGTTACGACGACGTAACGCCAATTTCCGGGCGTGGGGAAAAGTCGTTTCGGATCAAGGACTTGGCCAGCACAGCCGAAGCGGCATGTTTCTCGCACATTGAACGGCGTCAGCAAAGAGCGCGTCATCCAACCGAGAGGGAGCCCATGGATTCCACCGTCAGCCGCCGAATGTTCTTCAAAGTCTCCGGGGCCACCGCCGCCGGCGTCGCCATCGCCAGCCCGGGCGCTGCGCAGGCGGCTCAGGTCGAAGCCGGCCGCACAACCCTGCCGTATCCCCGCAAGCCGGTCGCCATGGCTTCCGGCCTGAAGGTCAATGAACCCGTGAGCTTCACGTACCCGGACGACGCCTCGCCCTGCACGATGCTCAAGATGGGCCACAAGGTGCAAGGCGGCGTTGGGCCGGAGGGCGACATCGTCGCCTACAGCATCCTGTGCACGCACATGGGCTGCCCGGTCAGCTACGACGTGCAGGCGAAGTCCTTCAAGTGCGGCTGCCACTACAGCCAGTTCGACCCGGAGATGGGCGGGCAAATGATCTGCGGTCAGGCCACGGAGAACCTGCCGCAGGTCAGCCTCGCTGTCGCCAGCGACGGGGCGATCACCGCCACCGGCGTGCAGGGCCTGATCTACGGCCGCCAGTCCAACGTGCTCTGAGGAGGCTGCCATGACGAACCGCAAGGACCGCATCGCCCTGCCGCCGACCGGCGCGCAGAAGACCAACATGACTTGCCACTTCTGCATCGTCGGATGCGGCTATCACGTCTACAAATGGGACGAGGGCAGCGAGGGCGGCCGCGCCGCGAGCCAGAACGCGCTCGGCCTCGACTTCACGCAGCAGCTGCCGCCGCTGGCCGTGACGATGACGCCGGCCATGACGAACGTGATCGAGGACAAGTCCGGCAAGCGTTCGAACATCATGATCATTCCCGACAAGCAGTGCGTCGTGAACAGCGGCCTGAGTTCCACGCGCGGCGGCAAGATGGCCAGCTACATGTACACGGCCGACGGCATCGCGGCCGACCGGATGCTTTCGCCCCGGCTCTACACGGGCGATCAGTGGGTCGATATCGACTGGGACTCCGCCCTGGCGATCTACGCCGGCCTGATCAAGAAGGTGCTCGATACCGACGGGCCGAACGCCATTGCCTTCTCCGCCTTCGACCATGGCGGCGCCGGCGGCGGCTTCGAGAACACCTGGGGCTCGGGCAAGCTGATGTTCAGCGCCATCCAGACGCCGACCGTGCGCATCCACAACCGCCCGGCTTACAACTCGGAATGCCACGCGACGCGCGAGATGGGCGTCATGGAGCTGAACAACAGCTACGAGGACGCGCAACTGGCCGACGTCATCATCTCGACCGGCAACAACCCCTACGAGAACCAGACCAACTACTTCCTCAACCACTGGCTGCCGAACCTGCAGGGCAACACGGTGGAGAAGAAGAAAAAGCTGTTCGGCAACGAGGCCGTCGGGCCGGCGAAGATCATCTTCATCGACCCGCGCCGCACGGTCTCGCTCTCCGTGGCCGAAACGGCCGCCGGCAAGGAAAACGTGCTGCACCTCGACCTGCAGCCCGGCACCGACGTCGCGCTGTTCAACGGCCTACTGACGCACGTGGTCGAGCAGGGTTGGCACGACCAGGACTTCATCGCCAAGCGCACGAAGGGATTCGACGAGGCCGTCAAGGCCAATCGCCTGTCGCTCGACGAGTGCTCGCGCATCACCGGCGTGTCCGTCGCCAAACTGCGCCAGGCGGCCGAGTGGGCCTACCAGCCCAAGGCCGGCGGCGCGCGACCGCGCACCATGCACGCGTACGAGAAGGGAATCATCTGGGGCAACGATAACTACCTGATCCAGTCGGCGATGGTCGATCTGGTGCTGGCCACGCACAACGTGGGCGGCCGCCGCGGCACCGGCGTCGTGCGCATGGGAGGCCACCAGGAGGGCTACACGCGCCCGCCGCATCCCACCGGCGAGAAGATCTATGTCGATCAGGAGCTCATCCAGGGCAGGGGCCGGATGATGACCTGGTGGGCCTGCAACAACTTCCAGACCAGCAACAACTCGCAGCAACTGCGCGAGGCGGTGCTCAGGCGCAGCCAGATCGTCAAGGCGGCCATGTCCAAGGCGCGCGGCGCGACGCCGCAGCAGATGGTCGATGTGATCTACGAAGCGACGAAGCAGGGCGGCCTCTTCGTCGCGTCGATCAACCTGTACCCGACCATGCTGGCTGAGGCGGCGCATCTGATGCTGCCCTCCGCGCATCCCGGCGAGATGAATCTGACCTCGATGAACGGCGAGCGCCGCATGCGCCTGAGCGAGAAGTTCATGGACGCGCCGGGCGCCGCCCAACCCGACTGCCTCATCGCCGCAATGATTGCCAACAAGGTGCGCACGCTCTATCAAACCGAAGGCAACGCGAAGATGGCCGAGCGCTTCGCCGGCTTCGACTGGAAAACGGAGGAAGACGCCTTCAACGACGGCTTCCGCCGCGCCGGCCGCCCCGGCGCGCCGCCGATCGACAGCCAGGGCGACGACACCGGCCACCTTGCGACGTACGCGCTGCTGCGCGCCGCCGGCAACGACGGCGTACAGCTTCCGATCAAGGAAGTGAAAGACGGCAAGCTGATCGGCACGACGATGCTTTACACCGAGAAGTTCGGCACCAAGGACGGCATTGCGCAGTTCAAGCCCGCGCCGTGGCCGGGGCTGCCCAAGCCGGTGGAAACGCAAAAGGCCAAGCACAAGTATTGGATCAACAACGGCCGCAACAACGAGATCTGGCAGACGGCTTATCACAACCAGTACGACAGCTTCATCAAGGGCCGCTACCCCATGGCCTACATCGAGCTGAACCCGGACGACATGAAGGCGGTGGGCGCCGGTGCCGGCGACGTGGTCGAGGTGTGGAACGACTACGGCTCGACCTTCGCGATGGCCTACCCGGTCGTCGATGCCAAACCCGGGCAGACCTTCATGGTGTTCGGCTACGTCAAGGGCATCGCGGGCGACGTGACGACGGAATGGACCGACCGCAACGTCATCCCGTACTACAAGGGCACCTGGGCCAGCATTCGCCGTGTGGGCTCGATCGACGAGTACAAGCGGACGGTATCGACCAAGCGGCGCTCCTACGACAACGTGAGCAACGGCAAAGCCTGATCCCTTCTCCTTTCACCGGAGGAATCTCGAATGATCGCCACTTCCGTGCTCGCCTCGATGCTGACCCGGCGCTCGGTGTCCCCCAAGCGCCTGTGCGGCCCGGGTCCGTCGCCCGAACAGCTCGAAGGCATCGTCGGCGCGGCGCTGCGAGCGCCGGACCATGGCGGCTTGCTGCCGTGGCGGCTGATCGAGTTTGCGCGCGCGCAGCGACCGCGGCTGGCCCGCTTGTTCGAGGAAGAAAAGCTGCGGCGAGATCCGCTCGCTTCAACGGAGGACCTGGCCAAGGCCCGGGAGCATGCAACGCATGCGCCGGTGGTCCTCGGCTTCGTCGTGCGGCCCAGGCGCAACGTCGTGGTGCCGCCGCACGAGCAGTGGCTCGCGGCCGGGGCGGCGCTGGGGCACGTGTTGCTGGCCGCGCACTACATGGGCTTCGGAGCGATCATCCTCAGCGGAGAGCGTTGCGCCGATGCGCGGCTGCGCGAGGCGCTCGGTGTCGAGAGCGCGGAGACATTGGCGGGCTTCATCAGCATCGGCAGCATCGCCCGGAGTCCGCCTCCGGTTTCGCCGATGCCCGTCGCAGGCGTTCTGTCGGTCTGGAGGGGCGCTGACGAGCCGGTCCAGGACGCCGCAGCCCGCCGTTTCTGAATCGCAGCCGGTTCATCATCGGATGCGACGGGCCTCGGCGGCAGTGCTGCTGCCGAGCGATGCGTCCGGTTTTCACCGCAACGCTGCACCGCTGTCCATGTTCGCCGAGCTTGTTGGCGGCGCCACTGCGTCGAGTGTCAGCTTCGTGCTGACGGTGCGGCCCTCCGTCTCTTCCACCGACCGGATCGGCCCGATCTTCACCCGATCGGCCGGCGCGCCGGCCTTGCCGATCAGGTAGTCGCGGATCGCGTCGGCACGTCGCGCCGCGAGCCGTTGCACGGCCGCGTCGGGCAGGGGAAAGCTCTGGGCGATGCGCTCGAACATGGTGCGGTACAGGTCATCGGGCTGCGCACCGCCCGGGCGGCCGGTGCTCGCCTCCGCTCCGCTGGCTGCAGCCGCTGGCTGGGGCGGCGCGGCACGCAGTTCGCGCAGCGCTTGTTCACCGGCGTGTTCGACCAGCAGCGTTTCGAGTGCGCGCTGCGTGCGTTCGCTTCCGAACGCGATCAGCCCCTGCGATTCGCCTGCGGCCGGCTCGTCGCCCAGCACGCGTGCCAACTCGCGGCGTGCCGCCTGCCGGCGCAGCGCCTGCGTGTCGCGTTCGGCGGCATACGTGCCGCTCACGGCGAGCTGCAGCCGGGGTCGCTCTGCGAGGGCGCGCCCCACCTCTTCGAGTTTTTCGCGCTGCGGCGGCGCCAGCGCGTCGCTGCCGGCGCGGAACTCGATCTGGGCGAGCTGCTCGTCGCCGTCCTTGCCGTCGAACAGCCGGCCGAGGGCGCGAAACGGCGCCGTGACGACGCGCTTGAGCAGACTGCCGAGCGCCTCGCGCACGAGGGCGCCGATGTCGAACTCCGGGTCGCCGACATCGCCGCGCACGGGCACCGCCACGTCGATGCGGCCCTGCGCGTCGGTGAGCAGCGCCACGGCCAGATCGAGCGGCACGTCGAGCGCGTTGGGCGCTGCGACGCGTTCTCCGAGCCGGAAGTCGTCGAGCCGGATCTTGTTCTCACCGAGCAGTTGGCCGTTCTCGATGCGGTATTCGAGATCGAGCCAGAGCTTGCCTTCGGCCACCGTGCGGCCCGCGAAGGTGGCCGTGTAGGGCGAGAGCGGCGGCATCGCCACGTTGTTCATGCGCACGCGCAGGTCGAGGAATTCCGTCGGCGCGAAGGGCAGCAGGCTGCCGTTCACGCGCGCGGAGCCGAAGGGCTCGATCTGCCCGGCGGCCTGCACGCGCGCCCGCTCGCCGCGAGCGGTGGTGATGCCAAGCATGCTGCCGTTGAGCGACGTGATCTGCGTGGAGAACGGCAGCAACAGGCTGAGGTCGGCGTAGTCGAGCACGCCGCGCTGGATGCGGATGCGCTCTATCGCCACTTCGAAGGGCACCTCTTCCGGCGCCGGAGGGTTTGCAGTGCGCGCGGCGGCATTCGGATCGTCGCGGATCACTTGCGTGAGGTTGACCGAGCGGTCCTCGGCGATGACCAGCTTGGCGCCGGGCTCCTGCACTTCGATCTCGCGGATCGTCAGGCGGCCGGGGGCGGTGTCGAGCGTCACGCCCTCGGCTTGCAGCGAGCGCCAGGCGAGGAAGCGCTCCTCCGAGTCGGCCTCGTCGATGCGCACGGCGTCGACCGTCGCGTCGCCGGTGGCGCGCAACGCGAAGCCGTTGGTCTCGCCGGGGCGCAGTTCGAGCCGCCCCTTCGCCGAAAGCAGGCCCGAGCGCATCTCCAGCCGGGCATGGCGTGCGAGCAGCGGTTGCAAGGGGAGCAGCGGCAGCCGGTCGAGTTGGAGCTCGACGTCGCCGCTCTCGCCGCTTTGGGCGATGGCTCCTTTGGCCGTCAAGCTGCCGCCACCGGCCAGCGCCAATTGCGCGTCGAGTTGCATCGGCGTGTCGGCGGCACTGGCGATGTTGGCGAGGGTGGCGTCCTTCAGCTCGGCGGTGTATTCAATGGCCGGCTCGTAGCCGCCGTGGCGCAGGGCCAGGGCCACACCATTGGCGCGAAAGGCGTCGAGCGCGTAGCGCCAGTCGGTCGGCGCGTCGGCACCGGCATTGGCATTGGCATTGGCATTGGCATTGGCATTGGCATTGGCATTGGCATCTGAGCCGACGCGAGGCGGCTCGGATCGCCCGGTTTGTGCCGAGTCGGGCTGGCGTTCCGGTTCTCCGGACCCGCGGTCGGGTTGGCCACTCTCGGCAGGCGCCGTTTCGACGGGTGCCTCGCCGGAGCGCAAGGCTTGCAGGAGACCGGGCTGACCGCCTTCGGCCAGTTCCACTTGGGCGCTCCCACCCTGGGCGGCGATCTCGCCGATCCGGATGCTGCGCTCGCCGGTGTCGAGCCCAGCGCCGGCAACAGACAGCGTGTCGAAAGCCAGCAGCGGCTCGGCTGCGCCGATGGCAGCCAGCCTTGGCGCTTCGAGTTGCGCGGTGAGCGCGCTGAGCCGGGTTCGCGCTGCACCGGGACCGAAATCGAGCGCCACGCCGGTTGTGCCGCTGAGCTTCGCAATGTCGAGGACCAGCGGAATCGGCCGGCTCCGGTCGGCAGCCCGCAGCGCGACGCCTTCCACACGCAGCGCTTCGATGCGGACCCGCCACGGCGGCGCGTCTTGTTCCGCCGGCTCGCGCTCGTCGGCTGGCTGTGCATTCTTTTCGTCAGTCGGTGCCGCCGCAGGCTCGCCCAGCGCCTGCCAGTCGAGCCGGCCCTCCTTGTCGAACTCGAGGGCAAGTGCGCCATCGTCCAGGACGACTTCGGCGAACGCCAACTCGTGTGTTTGCAGATCGAGCCGGCCGCCAGTGGCGGAGATGGTTTTGAGGCTCAAGAAGGGAGAGCTAGCGCCCGTCGGCTGCAGCGCCACGCCGGTCAGCTGCAGTTCGGCGGCATCGAGTGTCAGCGCCGGGGCAGCCTGCGTGGCGGAGTACGCATAGCGCGTCTTTGCGCTCAAGGCGCTCGCCGGCGGTGCGAGATCGAGACCGAGCGAAGCGCGCAACAGCGGCCAGACGGCGGCCACGTTCAGGCCGGTCACTTGCAGTTCGCCGGCCGAGCGAAGCGCCGGCTGCAGCACGATCGAGCCCTGCGCGCGCAAGCTGCCATCCTCGGCTATCACAGCGCTTAGGCGGTATCGACCTTCCGGGCGCTCTTCGCCGCCCTGCGTCGAGATGTCGGAAGCTTCGATCTCGATGTTGCCGAGCGTCACGCTGGCGGGCGTGGGACCCCGCAGGTCGGTCAGCGCGAGCCGGCCGGCCTCCACGGTGGCGTGCTCGACGTGCAGAACCGGCGGCGGCGATTGCTGCGCTTCATCTTCCCGAGGGCGCAACAGGCCGGCCCAGTCGAGGCGGCCGTCGCCGTCGATCTCGGCACGCACGTGCAGGCCTTGCAGGCGCAGGGCGGAAAGCTTCCAGGCTTGCGCCCACAGGCTCGACCAGTCGAGATCGACGACCAGCCGCTCGAGCGTCAGCAACGGTTCTTGGTCGGCCTTGCGCGCAAGCTGCAGATCCTGCGCCACGAAGCGCAACAAAAAGGGATTGAAGCCGGTGTCGCCGACGGTCAACTCGGCGTCGAGCCGTTCGGCGGCATACGCCGGCGCGTGGCGCTCGACGAGTGCGGGCACCACCACGAAACCGACCAGCGCAAAAAGGCCGAACAGCAGCACGCCGACAGCTACCAATTTGAAGGCGGTGCGGCGGCTCATGCGCGGCTCATGGGGACCGAGTCGATCGCGGCAAGTTCGGTCGGCAGCGCACTGCTCTCAGCGCATAAAATCTTCGCAGGCATGGTCCGCAGTGTCGACCACTCCCGCAAGACAGCACGTAGAGCGAGCATCAGGATTGGGAGCGATGCGAGTGCCCGTGTCAGGCTTACGGCCCGCGCGGATTGAGTCTCGACGCTTGCCACATGTAGAACGTGACGGGCGCAGAGCGGGTCAGCACCCGCCCGTCTTCGTCCACGATCAGTGCCTGCAATTCATGATTCCCGCGATCGACGCCGGAGAGCTGAAAGCGTGTGCGGCTGTTGTCGGGCGCCGCCGGCTCGCCGTCGAGCAGCAGGCGGATACGGTAGCCCGGCGGCAGCACCGCGCCATCTTCCACGCTGAGCACGACGTTGACGTCGCCGGAGTTGTCGTGGATGGTTTCCTTGGGCGCCGGGCTGGTGATCGTCAGGCCGGCAGCCGATGCGACGGCCAGCGAAGCACACAGCAGCAACCCCGCGACGAGCCGCAGCATGGCGAGCACACGGGCAGGCGGGGCGGGGAAGAACAATCTGGCGTCCATCGTTTCGGTGTCTTGCAGCAACTTAGCCGAGCAGACGGCGTGCCCGCGATGAAAGGCGTAGCGGCGAACGACGAAGGGTTGATCGGACCCGATCCTCAGGTCAGCACCTGGAACGCCAGCGCCATCTGACAGACGAACCCAAACACGAAGGCAAGCGTGCGCACCCACGGCACCTTAAAGCTGTAGGCCAGGAAATGCACCACGCGCGCCCAGAAGAAGACCACGCAGGCCATCACCGTCACCGCGTTGTGCACGTCGACTGCATGCGCAACGAGCACCAGCGCCGCGAAGACCACCAGGTTCTCCACTGCGTTGTAGTGCGCCGCCTTCATGCGCTGCGCCCAGGCGTAGATCGGCTTCGGGTTTTCCGGATAGCCGACGGCATCCTTCAAGCCGCGCACCAGGATCAGATTGACGGTGTAGGGCACCCACATCAACGCAGTGAAGACGGTGGTGAAGACGAGGTACTCGAGCTCGGGGGTCATGGCGGCTCCTGCAGGGCTGGGTCGAATCGAGAGCGCAGCCGTGGTTGGCGGCGAAGGGGCACCCTCAGTATCGACTGACGCCGCAGTGCGGCGGCGCGGCGGGAAAACCCCCGAGAATGCGAGCGAGCGCGTCCTAGAATCGGCCGCCTCAGAGGAGTCGAACGCATGACGCAGAGCAAGGCGCGATCCCAGCGCAGCGCACCGCCGCAGGAGGAGGGCGATTCGGCCGCAACAGGCGAGGTCGCGTTGCGCATCCTCAAGAAATACCCGAACCGGCGGCTGTACGACACCCGCAGCAGTGGCTACATCACGCTGGCGGACGTGAAGCGCATGGTGCTCGAGCAGGAAAAGTTCGTGGTGCGCGACGCCAAGAGCGGCGAGGACCTGACACGCAGCATCCTGCTGCAGATCATTCTGGAAGAAGAAACCGGCGGCGTGCCCATGCTCTCGAGCGAGATGCTGGCCAACATGATCCGCTTCTACGGCCACACCATGCAGGGCCTGATGGGCTCCTACCTGGAAAAGAATATTCAGGCCTTCACCGAAATGCAGAGCCGCTTTTCGGAACAGTCCGGCGTCACCGGCGGCAAGAATCTCGGTCCTGAAGTTTGGACGCAGTTCATGAATGTGCAGGCGCCCATGATGCAGGGCCTGATGACGAACTACCTCGACCAGTCCAAGACGCTCTTCGTGCAGATGCAAGAGCAGATGCACAAGCAGGCCGGGCAGCTGTTCCCGCCCGGCTTCGGCATCGGCGGCAGCAAGAAGTAGCGACGGCGCACGCCGGCACCGCATCGGCGAAAATGCGGTCATGACCGAAAGCTCCCTGATCGAAGCGCCCGCCGCGGCTGCGCCCGCCCCGTCCGCCGCCGTGCCGAAGATCGGTTTCGTCTCGCTCGGCTGTCCCAAGGCGTTGACCGACTCGGAACTGATCCTCACGCAGCTTAGCGCCGAGGGCTATGCAACGTCCAAGACCTTCGCCGGCGCCGACCTGGTGATCGTCAACACCTGCGGCTTCATTGACGACGCGGTGAAAGAAAGCCTGGACACCATCGGCGAAGCGCTGGCCGCCAACGGCCGCGTGATCGTCACCGGCTGTCTGGGTGCCAAGGCAGGCGAGGGCGGTGCCGGCAATCTGGTGCGCCAGGTTCACCCCAAGGTGCTGGCCGTGACCGGACCGCACGCGACGCAGGAAGTCATGGATGCGGTGCACCTGCATGTGCCCAAGCCGCACGATCCCTTCGTCGATCTGGTGCCGGCCTACGGCGTGAAGCTCACGCCCAAGCACTACGCCTATCTCAAGATCAGCGAGGGCTGCAACCACCGCTGCAGCTTTTGCATCATTCCCAGCATGCGTGGCGACCTGGTATCGCGGCCGATAGGCGATGTGCTGTCGGAAGCACGCGCGCTGTTCGAGTCCGGCGTGAAGGAGCTGCTGGTGATCAGCCAGGACACCTCGGCCTACGGCGTCGACGTGAAATACCGTACGGGCTTCTGGGACGGCAGGCCGGTGCGCACGCGCATGACCGAGCTGGTCGAAAAGCTCGGCGAGATCGCCGAACCCTTCGGTGGCTGGGTGCGGTTGCACTACGTCTACCCGTACCCGCACGTCGACGAGATACTGCCGTTGATGGCGGCCGGACGCGTGCTGCCCTACCTGGACGTGCCGTTTCAGCATGCTCACCCCGACGTGCTCAAGCGCATGAAGCGCCCGGCCAGCGGCGAGCGCAACCTCGAGCGCCTGCAGCGCTGGCGCGAGGCCTGCCCGCAGATCGTCGTGCGCTCGACCTTCATCGCCGGCTTTCCGGGCGAGACTGAAAGCGAGTTCGATTACTTGCTCGATTTCATGCGCGAGGCGCGCATCGACCATGCCGGCTGTTTCGCCTATTCGCCGGTCGAAGGTGCCAGTGCAAACGCCTTGCTGGGCGCCTTGCCCGCCGAGGTGCGGGAGGAACGCCGCGCGCGCTTCATGGCGGTGGCCGAAGCGGTCTCGGCCGCGAAGTTGCGGGAACGGGTCGGCGCCGAAATGCAGGTGCTGACCGACTCGGCACCGGCGCTCGGCCGCAAAGGCGGCATCGGCCGCAGCTATGCCGATGCGCCGGAGATCGATGGCGTGGTGCGGTTGCTGCCGCCGCTCAAGGCTTCCAAGCAACTGCGTGTGGGGGAGTTCACCCGGGCGCGCATCGTCGGCACCGAAGGGCACGACCTCGTCGCGCAGCCGGTGTGAGGCGACGGCCATGAGCGAAGGCGACAACGACAGCGCAACCGACAGGCTGACCACGGGCCTGATCCATCATCGTTACCAGCCGCCTGCCGGTTTCGGCGCCGTGCCGCCGGGCGTGTTCAAGGCCTCGACGGTGATCTTCAAGGACACCGCTGCACTGCGCGCGCGTCGTTGGCAGGACAAGACCGGCTACACCTACGGCCTGCACGGCACGCCGACCACCTTCACGCTCGAGGAGCGCATCGCCTCGCTCGAAGGCGGGCGGCACACGCTGCTTGCGCCTAGCGGGCTTGCGGCCATCGCCCTGGTCGATCTGGCGCTTCTTGCCGCCGGCGACGAAGTGCTGCTGCCGGCAAACGTGTATGGCCCGAGCCGCGAACTGGCACGACACGAACTGGCGCGCCTGGGCGTTGCACACCGCCTCTACGACCCCCTGGATGCCACCGCACTCGCCGACATGATCGGCCCGCAGACGAAGCTGGTGTGGCTCGAGGCGGCCGGTTCGGTGACCATGGAGTTTCCCGACCTTGCAGGGCTGGTTGCGGCCTGCAAGGCACGCGACGTCATTACGGCGCTCGACAACACTTGGGGCGCGGGCATCGCTTTCGCGCCCTTCGATTGCGGCGTCGACATCTCCATGCAAGCGCTGACCAAGTACGCCTCCGGCGGCGCCGACGTGCTGATGGGCTCAGTGACGACGCGCGACGACGCGCTGCACCAGCGCCTGAAAACAACGCACATGCGCCTGGGGCTGGGCGTCGGCGCCAACGATGCAGAGCTCGTGCTGCGCTCGCTGCCATCGCTGGTCTTGCGCTACACCGCTCAGGACGCCGCGGCGCGCCGGCTTGCCGCATGGTGGCACGGCCGCAGCGAGGTTGTGCAGATCCTGCATCCGGCTTTCGAAGGGGCTCCGGGTCACGCGCACTGGGCGAGCGCCTGCCGTGCCGCGGCGGGTTTGTTTTCGGTGGTGTTCGACGCTCGCTACACGCAGGCGCAGGTCGATGCCTTTCTCGACACGCTGCGGCTCTTCAAGCTTGGCTATTCGTGGGCCGGGCCGGTGAGCCTGGTCGTGCCCTACGACCTGACCGCCCTGCGCGGCACAGGGGCCGGGGCGGGGCAGGGCATGCTGGTTCGCTTTGCGATAGGGTTAGAGGCGGCAGACGATCTGATCGCCGATTGCGAGCAGGCCTTGCCCGCACTGACCGCCTGAGCCGCAAGCACACATTGCATCGTGCGGTCTTGAACTCCGCAGGTCTGAAACACGAAAGGAATCGAACCATGAAGTTAGCGATCATCGGGCAGCAGGATTTCGGCAAGTCCGTGCTGGAAGCGTTTCTGGAGCGCAACGACGAAGTGGCCGGCGTGTTCTGCGCGCCGGAAAAGCCAGGTGCGAAGCCTGATCCGCTGCGCACGGCGGCCGAGGAACGCGGGCTGAAGGTATTCCAGTTTTCTTCATTGAAAGTGCCCGAGGCCCATGAGGCGCTGAAGGCGCTGAACGTCGATCTCGGCGTGATGGCCTACGTGCTCCAGTTCGCGCCGGACAGCTTCGTGCAACTGCCGCGACTCGGCACCATTCAGTACCACCCTTCGTTGCTTCCGAAGTACCGGGGCCCGTCGTCCATCAACTGGCCGATCATCCGCGGCGATACCCGAGGCGGCCTGAGCATCTTTCGTCCGACCGAGGGCCTCGACGAGGGCCCGCTGATCCTGCAGAAAACCTGCGACATCGGTCCGGACGAAACCATCGGCGAGGTCTATTTCAACAAGCTGTCCCCGATGGGCGTGAAGGCGATGCTCGAAGCCGCCGATCTGGTCTTTGCCGGCAAACACACGGAGACGGTGCAAGACGAGTCGCAGGCAAGCTACGAAGGCTGGTGCCGCGACGCGGAGGCGCGCATCCACTGGTCGAACCACGTTGATTTCATCTACAACCTGATCCGCGGCACCAATCCCGCCCCCGGTGCCTGGACCACGCTGAACGGCAAGAAGGTGCAGATCTTCGATGCACGCAAGCACTTGTTCCGCCGTTTCGCCGATGTGGCGGGAAAGATCGGTGAAGTGTCTGAAGTCACCGAGGCCAGCTTCAAGGTGACGGCGCAAGGCGGCGTCATCGAAGTGTTGCGAGCGCGCGGCGAGGACGGCAAGAAGTTGGCCGGCGGCGAATTCGCTCGCACCAACGGATTGGCCAAAGGCACCTTGCTCGGCACCTGAAGTTCGGCCGAGCCACGCCAACTCCCAGCACCCACGCGATGTAAGGTGCCGGCGGGTTGCCGAGGTCGTCCATCAGGCACTGCCAAATTGGCAGCGTCCGGGGCGCTGCGGCGAGGCTGTACGGCCTGAATCTCATAGGAGAAAGGCCCGACCGGCGGCTTCACTGAACCGCGCTAATGTATATTATGTAAACTGTTAGAGCGTTTCGCTGATCTGGCGTGCTTCATGCTGTCGGGCGCTCCAGCATTCACATCTCTGCGTTAGGCCTGAAGAATTTTCCGGCGACTTCTGGCCGAACCGCAGCGATTGCAGAGACGCCGGCCTGTCGACTACCGCAGAATCTCGCGGCCGTCCCCACGGCGTGTCTGCGTCCCAGTCGACTCTCTATGCCTAACGACATTGCGTTTCTGCTTTTGGCTTTGACCGTCAGCCTCGTCACCATGGCGGCCGCGCTGCCTGCAGTGATGGGCAAGGTGAACGCGGCGGCGCAACGAGCACAGGCGGGAGTCGTTCTGCAGGCGCTCGGATGGGTGCTGCTGCTCCTTTCCGGTTTGGTGGAAAGCGGTGCGTGGGCAGATCGTCTTCTTTCCTCACTGTCGATGGCCTGTCTTGCCGGAGGGCTCGCGCTGCTCGCGGGTGCCTTCGACCTGTGGTGTGGTCGCCCTGCCCTGGTTCGGATTCCAACGCTCATCGCCGTTGTGCTGCCGGTCGGGTATGCGCTCGGCTTTTCGAGCTATCCCTTCAGGGTCGGGTGGGCGAACGGCTTGCTGGCACTGCAGATGGCAATGGTCGCCGCGTCCCTTGCGCGGACGCCGGCCGTGCCCGTAGGCAGATGGCGCTGGCTCCTCGTCGTGAGCCTGCTCGCACAGATGGTGGTCACGGCCTGGCGAGGCTTGCTGGGTGCGTTCTTCACCGAGTCGTATCCGAGCTTTTTGTCGCCGCACCCCGTGAACTATGCGTTTGCGATCGTTGCAAATGCGACCAGCGTGCTGTCGCTCGTGGGCATCTTGCTCGCGCACCGTGACGAAGCCGCTCTCGCGCTCGAGCGTCTGGCTTCCCTGGACGGCCTGACCGGCGTGTTCAATCGACGGGCCTGGCTTGCCAAGGCGAATATCGAGCTGGCCGTCAGCGTGCGCTACGACCATCCGCTGGCCGTCGTGATGATCGACCTGGACCACTTCAAACAGATCAACGACAAGCTCGGCCACGAAGCTGGCGACCGTGCACTTCGACTCGTCGCCAACTCGCTGCTGGCCACGGCCCGCACCGGCGATGTCGTGGGCCGCTATGGCGGCGAGGAGTTCTGCGTGTTGATGAACCACGCCGACAGCGCTGCCGCGAACGCTTTCGACCGGCGCTTGCGCGAGCGCTTGACCGACGCCGCCTCCCGCGAACTCGGTTTTGCGTTGAGCTACAGCGCCGGCATCGCCATGCGCACCGCGTTCGACGACAGCTTGCAGGCGATGCTCGCACGCGCGGACGCGACGCTGTACCGCGCCAAGGCTCAAGGTCGCGCCCGCACGTTCACCCTGGATGAGACGGGCATGCGGCTGCATGCCATGGAGACCCCTTCGGCATGTTGAAGTGACCTGGCAGCGGATGATGCGAACCAACCGGGCAGCGGCAACGAGCCGCGTCTTCGAACGTGTTTGCACCCCCAGGAGACGACATGAGCCAGTACCCGATTGCCGTGATGGTCGGCAGCCTCCGGCGCGATTCCTTCAACCGCAAGCTGGCCACGGCCATCGCAAAGCTGGCGCCCACGGAGTTTTCCTTCAAGCAATTGCGGATCGACGACCTGCCCCTTTACAACCAGGACGACGACGCGAATCCGGCCGAGTCGGTCAAGCGACTGAAAGGTGACATCAAGGCGGCATGCGGCGTCTTGTTCGTCACGGCCGAATACAACCGTTCGATCCCGGGTGTGCTCAAGAACGCGATCGATCATGCTTCGCGTCCGTACGGGCAAAGCGCCTGGGCGGGCAAGCCCGCCGGTGTGCTGGGGGTTTCGGTCGGCGCGATCGGCACGGCGGTGGCGCAACAGCACTTGCGCATCATCCTCGCCTACCTCGACATGCCAACGCTCGGCCAGCCCGAAGCCTTCCTCCAGGCGAAGGAAGGATTGTTCGACCCGGACGGGAACGTCGGCCCCGACAGCCGGAAGTTCCTGCAGGACTGGATGAACCGCTATGTCGCCTGGGTAAAGGCGCACTCGGCTTGAACAGGTCATGCATTGCCCGGCGCGCACGCGAGAGCGGCAACGCCCGCCGTACTAGACGGGTGCTCGAACCGCCTCGCGTTCAGCAGCGCTGCTCATCGCTTGTGCGGAGCCGCTGCGCAGCTTCTCCCAATACGACACCGCACGCGTGACCCAGTCGCGGAAATGACGGTCCTGCGGCGCATAGAACGGGATGCCACGGGCGGTGAAGTGTTCGACTTCCTTGGCGAACGCCCGAGACGGTGCAGCGTGGCCTCCCTTCAGCTCGAGCTCGATCGCGTGCAGCGCCATGGCGCGTTGCATCGGGTCCGCCGCCATCAGTTGTGCTCGCAGCGCCGTGGTGTCCGGACTGCCGGTTTCAACCTTCATCGTTTCTCCAGTAAGGGCAGCAGCAAAGCCGGCCTTCCTGGAATGTCGGTCTGGTCGGGGCTAGGCTTGAGGGTCGGCGCAGCCGCCCTGCACTGCCGAAGCCCCGCCTGTGCATATCTGCGCAACCGCCGGTCGGTGCCGTTGGCGCGTTGCAACGTTGGCGACCGCCCGGCGGGGGCGGCGGGCCGGGCGCGAGCCTTCCCGCAGCGTCGACAGGTCCTCAGTTCGGCACTAGTTGGAGCACCCGCCCCGGCTTGCCGTCGCCCCACACCGGCAAATACTCACCGCCTGCCCAGCGTTCGACAAAGCTGCGGTAGTCGCCACTGAAGGCCAGACCGCTCTGCCCGCTCGAGTGGATGAACCGGGACTTGGCCCGGTCGCCCAGGTCGTAGAGCGCACGCAGGCTCGGGCCGTGCTCGTCGAGGTAGAGCTCGCCGGTGACGGCGTCGGGCCGCAGGCCCACGCGCGAGACGTTGACGGTGTGGGTGTCGCCGCCCACCGGCGTGCGCAACTCGAACCAGCGCGACAGCAGGGGTACGTTGCTGAACGGGCGGTGCTCGGCGCGTGCGATGTGTGCGTCGCCCCAGCGCCAGGCGGCCGGATCGGCACCGAAGCGAGCCTGCAACTCGTCGAGCGCCCGGTCGAGCGCAGCGTCGACCTGCTGGGTGCAGTTTTCGCGGCCGGGCGTGCGGCGATCGTCGCACCAGTAACCGTCGTCGCGGCTCAGCACCGCTTCGAGACCTTCTCGAAAACCTCGCTTCTCGAGCTCGCGATCGAACAGCGCCGGCCCCAGATCGTCGGCAAACACACCGCGTGTGAGCTGCCGGACCCAGGCCCACAGCACGAGCGGCTCCGTTCGATCGGCGGCCATGGTGCCGTCGAAAGTGGCGAGCTCACGTTGCACCCGCTCGGCCAGCGGATGGCTCGATTGCGCCCGGCGCAGCACCGGCAGAAGGGTCAGCGCGGCGGGCGACAACACGTCGGCCTGGATCGCCGCCAGGCTGTCCAGGCTGTGCAAGGGGCTCACATCGAGCAGCCGCTCGATGCGCTGCTGCCGGTACGGCCACGCCCATTCGCTGGTGATGAAGTGCGGGTATTGCGGGCCGTGGATGCGCTGGTTGGCCGTGGCGATCCAGCCGCGCGCGGGCGCCCGTTCGCGCGGCGTCTCGCCGGCCGGCACGAAGCCGGCCCAGTCGTACCGGGAGTCCCAGCCGGGCGCCGGGCTCAGGCCCTTGAGGTCGTTGTCGGGGCGGCGCAGCGGCACGCGGCCCGCGGCGACCATGGCGATGCGTTCGGCGTCGGCGACCACGATGTTTTGCATCGGCGCGACGTACGCGGCCGAGGCCTCGATCAATTCGTCGACCGAGCGCGCCCGGTTGAAGGCCAGGACGGCATCGAGCGTGCTGGAAGCATCGGCGTCGAGGGCCGTCCAGCGCAGCGCAACCGCGTAGCGCGCCGCGCCGGGCGTGCCCGTGAGCCCTTCGGTCGGGCCGCCGGCATCGGAGATCACCGGGCCGTGACGGCTTCGCCGCGCGGTGAAGCTCACATCGGCGGCACCCTTGACCTTGATCGTCTCGAGAACCCGCTCGAAGCGGGCCCAGCTTTCGGGAGTCTCGTAGCGATCCTCGTTGCGCTCGTCGACGCGTTCGAGGTAGAGATCCTGCACATCGGGCCCCGTGTTGGTGAAGCCCCACGCCACATGGTCGTTCTGACCCAGCACCACCACCGGCAGCCCCGGCATGGTGGCGCCGGCTACACGAAAGCCGGGCGCCTCGAGCCGCGCAAAATACCACAGCGCCGGCGCGCTGAGCTTGAGGTGCGGATCGTTGGCGAGCAGCGGCTGGCCGGTCACGCTGCGCGAGCCGGCCACCGCCCAGCTGTTCGAACCCGTGCCTTCGACGCCCGCCTCGATCTGCCACGGCAGCGGTTTGGCCGCCGCAGTGTCGCGAACCGCCATGGGCTTCGGGCCGGCCACGCCGAGGTGCCGGTACAGCGCCGCATAGTCGCTGGTGGTCAGCGGCTCGTCGCCCGGATACGGCGGCAGCAGCTGCTGGATGCGTTCGACCGGCATGTTCAGCGCCAGCCGCATGCGCAGCAACTCGCTGCCCGAGTTGCCGCCCATGTCCCAGGCCATCATGATCGACCACGCCAGGCTGTCAACGGGGCTCCAGGCCTCGGGCTTCAAGCCGAGCAGCAGGAACTCGGGCGGAAGCGCCCTCACATGGTCCGCCAGGTAGGCGTTGATGCCGGCGGCATAGGCGCTCAGCATGGCGCGCACGGCCAGGCTCGCCTGCGCCCACTGCTGCTCCGCGCTGCGGCGCACGCCGAGCGCACGCAGGAACTTGTCGGCCTCGAGCGCGGGCGGGCCGAAGGCCTCGGCCAGCCGTCCGGCACCCGTGCGCTTGTGCGTGTCCAATTGCCACAGCCGGTCCTGCGCATGGGCGAAGCCCAGGCCGAACCAGGCGTCCTCAACGGAGCCGGCGCGAATGGTCGGGATGCCGTGCCGGTCGCGCTCGATCGTGAGGCCTTCGCGCAAGCCGCTCACCACCAGGCGGCCCTCGGTGACCGGCAAGGCGAGGTGCCGGTACACGGCAAACGCCGCCGCCGCGGCCAGCAACAGCCCCAGCAGCGAGGCCAGGCCCCACTTGATCCACTTCATGCGGCAAGGCTAGCGGCCGCAGCCGCCGAGCGCATCGGTGTTGGTGCGGAGCTTCTCTGCCGTATCCAGACGGCAATGAGGCTCCGCGCGCCTCACTGCCCTCGCAGATAGTCGCTCTTGCCCAGCTCCACGCCGTTGTGGCGCAGCAGCGCATAGGCGGTGGTGATGTGGAAATAGAAGTTGGGCAGCGCGAAGTGCATCAGGTACTGCTCGCCGGTGAACTGCAGCGGATCGCCGGTGCGGCGCGGCACGGTGACCAGCTTCGCTTCGCTGCCGTCGACCTTGTCGCGCGGCACCGATTTGATGTAGGCCACGGTGGCGCCGATGCGCTGCTGCAGTGCCGCCAGGGTCGTCTCGTTGTCGTCGAACGTCGGCGCAACGCCTTCGACCAGCCGCGCCACGCCGAACTTGGCGCTGTCGCAGGCGATCTGCACCTGCCGCAGCAGCGGCAGCATGTCGGGCGCCAGGCGAGCGGCGAGCAGTGCCTCAGGATCGGCCTGCTGCGCCTGGGCGTGCGCGACCGCCTTGTCGAGCCACTTCGAAAGGTTGCCGAGCATCGTGAGGTAAACCGGCACGCTGGCCGAATGCATGGAAATCGTCATTGCGCTTCTCCTTCAAGGGCCGGCGGGATGCTACCGGTTGCGGCAGGGCGCCGGCTCGGCATGCACAATCGAGAGCCGTCGCGCCACCACGGCGCGACCCCTGCCCTGCCCCATGAACATCATCATCCTGGACGACTATCAGGACGCGGTTCGCAAACTGCCCTGTGCCACCAAGCTCGACGGCTGCAATGCCAAGGTCTTCACCAACACCGTCAAGGGCATCGGCCAGTTGTCGGTGCGGCTCAAGGACGCAGAGGTCCTGGTGCCGATCCGCGAACGCACGCATTTTCCCCGTCAGTTGCTCGAGAAGCTGCCCAAGCTCAAGCTGATTGCCCAGACCGGCCGCGTGGGGCCGCACATCGATGTCGAGGCCTGCACGCGGCTGGGCATCGCGGTGAGCGAAGGGCCGAGTTCGCCGGTGGCGGCGGCCGAGCTGACCTGGGCGCTGATCATGGCGGCGATGCGCCGGCTGCCGCAGTACATCGGCACGCTCAAGCACGGCGCCTGGCAGCAGTCGGGGCTCAAGCAGGCTTCAATGCCGCCCAACTTCGCGCTGGGCACGGGCCTGGCGGGCAAGACGCTGGGTATCCTCGGCTACGGCCGCATTGGTCAGATCGTGGCCGGCTACGGGCGCGCCTTCGGGATGCAGGTGCTGGTCTGGGGCAGCGAGGCTTCGCGCGCCAAGGCCGAGGCCGAAGGCTGTGTTTCTGCCACTTCGCGAGAGGCCTTGTTCGAGGCCAGCGACGTGCTTTCGGTGCATCTGCGGCTGGCCGAAACCACGCGCGGCGGCATCGCGCTCGAGGACCTGCAGCGAATGAAGCCGACGGCTCTGTTCGTCAACACCTCGCGCGCCGAACTCCTGCAGGAAGGCGCGCTGGTTTCCGCCCTCAATCGCGGCCGACCGGGCATGGCGGCGATCGATGTGTTCGAGAGCGAGCCGATCCTGCAAGGCCACCCTCTGCTGCGGCTGGAGAACGCGGTGTGCACGCCGCACATCGGCTATGTGGAGCTCGACAGCTACGAGGCCTACTTCAGTGCCGCCTTCGACAGCGTGGTGAGCTATATCGCGGGCACGCCGATCAACATCGTCAACCCCGAGGCGCTGCGGGTCATGCGTGGCTGACACGCCCGGCGGCCTTCAAGCAAAGGCCGCCGAGGATGCCGCCCTCGCGTTACCGCCCGCCGACACGCTGCGCGGCGCCCGCTGGGCGCTCATGTTCGGCAACTTCGTCATCGGCTGCGGCGTCATGGTCGTGGCCGGTTCGCTCAACGACCTGACGCAGTCGCTCGAGGTCAGCGTGGCGCTCGGCGGGCAACTGATCGCCATCGCCGCGGTGGTGATGTGCGTCGGCGCACCCTTGCTCGCTGCGGTCGTCGGCGGCTGGGACCGCCGGCGGCTGCTGACCCTGACGCTGGTCTGGTATGCGCTCGGCCATGCCGCCTCGGCGCTGATGCCCAGCTACGCGGCGCTGACGCCGGTGCGCGCGCTATCCGTGCTCGCCGCTGCGGTGTTCACCCCGCAGGCCGCCGCGGCGATCGGCTGGCTGGCGCCGCCAGCGCAGCGCGGACGCGCCATCACCTTCATCTTCCTGGGCTGGTCGGTCGCTTCGGTGTTCGGCATGCCGCTGCACAGCTTCATCGGCGAATCGGTCGGCTGGCGCTGGGCCTTTGCCCTCGTCGCACTGCTGGCTGCGGGCGGTGCGGTATGGGTGTGGCGCGTCATGCCCGACGGCGTGCGGCCGCCGGCCATGAACCTGCGCGCTTGGGGCGGGGTACTGACGCATCCGGTGCTGATGGCCATCGTGGCCGTCACGGCCTTGTCGGCCGCCGGCCAGTTCACGGTGTTCACCTACTTTGCGCCGTACTACAAGGAAGCGCTGGGCGCCGGGGCGACCGAGATCAGCCTGCTGTTCGCCTGGTTCGGCGCCTTCGGCCTGGTCGGCAATGTGCTGTTCTCGCGCCATGTCGACCGCATCGGCGCGGCGCGTGCGGTCCCGGTGCTGCTCGGCGCGGTCGCGCTTTCGCTGCTGCTCTGGCCTTTGGCCGGCGGCTATGTGTCGATGGCTTGCGTGGTGGTGCCGTGGGCCTTCAGCATCTTCGCGGCCAATTCGGCGCAGCAGGTCCGCCTCGGACAAGCCGCGCCGGCTCAGGCATCGGCCTTGATGGCCCTCAACACCTCGGCCATCTACCTCGGGCAGGCGGTGGGTGCGGCCGGCGGCGGCGCCATGGTCGCCGCGCAGGCGGCGGCGGGTGCGCAGGGTCATCAGCTCTACAACGGTCTGCACTGGGTCGGGCTGGCCTGGGTGATCGCCGCGCTGGGGCTGAGCGTGTGGGCCGAACGGCGCCTGCGCCGCACCGGTTCCGGTTGACCTGAAAAGGGGCCTTGCACGGCAGCGCCCTGCCCTTGGCCACCTCAGCCTTTGGTACCGAAAATCTTGTCGCCTGCGTCGCCCAGGCCCGGGATGATGTAGCCGTGTTCGTCGAGATGGCTGTCGATGGCCGCCGTCCAGCAGCGCAGCGACGGATGCGCCGCGTTCAGCGCCGCAATGCCCTCGGGCGCGGCCACCAGCACCAGCGCGCGGATGTCGCGGCAGCCCTTGCGTTCGAGCAGATCGACGGTGGCGATCATCGAGCCGGCGGTGGCCAGCATCGGGTCGATGATGAGCGCAGTGCGCTCGGCCAGCGAGCCGACCAGGTTCTCGAAGTAGTGCTCGGGCTGCAGGGTGTCGTGGTTGCGCGAGAGGCCGACCACGCTGATCTTCGCGTTGGGAATCATGTCGAGCACGCCGTCCAGCATGCCGAGGCCGGCGCGCAGGATGGGCACCACGGTGACCTTCTTGCCCTTGATCCGCTCGATCTCGACCGGCCCGCTCCAGCATTCGGTCGTCACCGTCTCCAACGGGAAATCGGCGGTCGCCTCATAAGCCATCAGGCGCGCCAGCTCCTGGGTGATTTCGCGGAACTTCTTGGTCGAAATGTCGGTGGCGCGCAGCAAGCCGACCTTGTGCCTGACCAGCGGGTGCGTGACGAGGGTGACCGGCATGAAGCCAGTCTATGCCGCGAGCGGCTCCTCGGCCAACAGCAGCGGCAGCAGCGCGGCGGCGGTGCCTTGCAATCGACGCAGGGCCAGCGGATCGAGCTCGCTCAGCTGCGGATTGACGATGACCACCTTTGCGCCTGCGCGGCGCGCGGTGTAGGCCAGGCCGGCCGCGGGATGCACCGCGCCGGAGGTGCCGATGACGAGCATCACGGCGCAGCGCCGCGCAAGTTGTTCGGCCGCTTCGAGCGCGGCCACCGGCAAGGCCTCGCCGAACCACACCACGCCGGGGCGCACCCGGTTGCCACAATCGGCGCAGGCCGGCGGGCTGCCCGGTTCGGCCCAGCTTGGATCGCACACGTTCCCGCCGCGGGCGTGGCGGCGGCAGGCATCGAACCAGCGGTCTTCGAGGATGTCGCCGTGCAGGCGGATCACGTTCTCGCTGCCGGCGCGCTGGTGCAGGTCATCGACGTTCTGCGTGACGACGTGGAGCCGCCCGGGATGGCGGCGTTCGAAGTCGGCCAGGGCGCGATGGCCGGCGTTCGGCTTGGCCGCCATCACGCCGGCGCGGCGGCTCGCGTACCAGTCCCACACCAGCGCTGGATCGGCCGCGAATCCTTCGGGAGAGGCGAGCCGCTGCGGGTCGAAGCGAGCCCACAGGCCTGTCAAGGCGTCGCGGAACGTGGCGATGCCGCTTTCGGCCGACATGCCGGCGCCGGTGAGCACGGCGATGTGCGGCGCTTCGGCGAGCCAGCCGCGCACTTCTTCGATCGCCTCCTGCGCCATGGCGCTTGGCGTCAGGCGCTACCGCGCTGGCGCACCGCCTCGTACAGGCAGATGCCACTGGCCACCGAGACGTTGAGGCTTTCTACCGCACCAGCCATCGGCAGGCTGACGGCTTCGTCGCAGGTCTTGCGGGTGAGTTGGCGCAGCCCGCTGCCCTCGGCGCCCAACACCAGTGCGAGCGGCTGGCGCAGGTCGGCGGCGTAGAGGGTGCGCGGCGCATCGTCGGCGAGCCCGACCGTCCAGACGTTGCGCTCCTTCAGCTCGCCCAAGGTGCGCGACAGGTTGGTGACCATGAAGTAAGGCACCGTCTCGGCTGCCCCGCTGGCGACCTTGCTGACCGTGGCGTTCACGCCGACCGCGTGGTCCTTGGGCGCGATCACGGCGTGCACCCCGGCGCCATCGGCCACGCGCAGGCAAGCGCCGAGGTTGTGCGGATCGGTCACGCCGTCGAGCACCAGCAGCAGCGGCGGGCCCTCCACCGCATCGAGCAGGTCATCGAGCGATTTGCTCACCGGCAGCGGCGCCACCTTGGCGACGACGCCCTGGTGACGATGAGTGCCCGACAGGGCCTGCAGGCGCAGCTCGTCGCTTTCCAGCAGGCGCACGCCGGCTTCGCGGGCGCGGTCGAGGAACTGCTTCATGCGCATGTCGCGCCGGGTGCCGTCGACGTAGAGCTCGACGACCGAGCCGGGCGCGGTTTTCAGGCGAATGGAGACGGCGTGAAAGCCGAAGAGGATTCTTGAGGGAGACATCCGACGATTATGGAAGGCCGCTGGCGGCGATCTGCTGGGAGACCGTCTGCCGCGTTTCCGCCCGCAGGTGCCTTGCTTCGCAACGGCTGCTCGGCCGTCTGCGCCGGCGCACCGGCTATATCAGCCGGCCCGCCTCGATCTGCACTTGTCGGTCGCACCTCGCCGCGATGCTGCGATCGTGCGTCACCATCACGAGCGTCGTGCCCTGCTCCCGGTTGAGCTCGAACATCAGCTGGATCACCGTTTCGCCGGTCGCGAAATCGAGGCTCCCGGTGGGCTCGTCGGCCAGCAGCACGGCCGGCCGCACGACGAAGGCGCGGGCCAGCGCCACGCGCTGCTGTTCGCCGCCGGACAGAACGCGCGGATAGTGGCCGAGACGTTGGGCGAGACCCACGCGCGCGAGCATCTCGGTGGCCTGCGCCTTCGCGTCTGCGCGGCCCTGCAGCTCCAGCGGCAGCATCACGTTCTCCAGCGCCGTGAGGTTGCTCATGAGCTGGAAGCTCTGGAACACGAACCCGACGCTTTGGGCACGCACCGCGGCGCGCGCGTCCTCATCGAGCGAGAAAAGGTCGGTGCCGGCGAGCCGCACCCGGCCCTCGCTGGGCGTGTCGAGCCCGGCAATGATGGCCAGCAGCGTGCTCTTGCCCGAGCCGGAAGCCCCGACGATGGCAGCCGATTCCTGCGCCGCGAGCGCGAAATCGATGTCGTCGAGTATGGTCAGTTCGCCGCTCGGATCCTGCACGCGCTTGCTGACGTGCTCGACGGCGATGATGGAATCGGGCATGTTGAAAGGAGCACTCCGGATGGGCTTGAGCCGAAGGGACTGTATCAAGCGGGCCGCCGCGGTCGGGCTGTGGGGCTGCATCGCCGCACCGCTGGCCGCGCAGGCGCAGACGGCGCGGCCGGTGGTGCTGATAGTGGGCGACAGCCTGTCGGCCGAATACGGCCTGAAGCGCGGCAGCGGCTGGGTCGCACTGCTCGAGAAGAAGCTGGGCGCCGAGAAGATCGGGGCCACGGTGGTCAACGCCAGCATCAGCGGCGACACCACCGCCGGCGGGCGTTCGCGCCTGCCGGCCCTGCTGGCGCAGCACAAGCCCGATGTCGTCGTGATCGAACTCGGCGGCAACGACGCACTGCGCGGCCTGCCGCTCGACATGACCGAGCGCAACCTGGCCGAGATGACGCAGGCATCGAAGGCGGCCGGTGCCGAGGTGCTGCTGCTGGGCATGCAGGTGCCGCCGAACTACGGGCGCGCTTACTCGGACGATTTTGCGGCGCTGTTCGCGAGCGTTGCGAAGGATCAGGGCGTGGCGCTTGTCCCCTTCCTGCTCAAGAGTGTGGCCGACGTGGCGAATGCGGCGGAGCTGTTCCAGTCCGACCGGATCCACCCGCGCGAATCGGCGCAGCCGCTGATGTTGGCCAATGTGTGGCCGGTGCTCAAGCCCTTGCTGAAGTAGCCGGGCACGTCCTCGGACGCACGCCCGCAAGGAGCGCCGGACTCGTTCAGTCGTCGGGCGCGTCGAGCCCCGGAAACATCACGTCGGTATAGCCGAACCGGCTGAAATCGCGCACCCGCATCGGGTACAGCGTGCCGATCAGGTGGTCGCATTCGTGCTGCACCACGCGGGCGTGGAAGCCCTCGGCCTCGCGGTCGATCGGCTGGCCTTCGGGATCGAACCCGCGGTAGCGGATGCGCGCGAAGCGCGGCACCACGCCTCGCAGGCCGGGCACGGACAGGCAGCCTTCCCAGTCCTCTTCGAGCGCGTCGGTGAGCGGCGTGATCTGCGGATTGATCAGCACGGTGCGCGGCACCGGCGGCGCTTCGGGATAGCGATCGGTACTGCCGAAACCGAAGATCACCAGTTGAAGATCGACGCCGATCTGCGGCGCCGCCAGACCTGCACCACGGGCCGCCTCCATGGTCTCGAACATGTCGGTGACCAGCGCGTGCAACTCGGGCGTGTCGAACTCGTGCACCGGCTGCGCGATGCGCAGCAGGCGCGGGTCGCCCATCTTGAGAATGGTGTGAATAGTCATGGCGGGTGACTCCTTCTGAACGCCAGTATCCGGCGACGCGGCGCTACGAAGCCAGCAAGGCTTCGAGCGCCGCTTCGTCGAGCAGCGCGATGCCCAGCTCGCGCGCCTTGTCGAGCTTGCTGCCGGCTTCCTCGCCGGCGACGACGTAGTCGGTCTTCTTGCTCACCGAGCCGGCGACCTTGCCGCCGGCGGCTTCGATGCGCTCCTTGGCCACGTCGCGAGTCAGGTTCGGCAAGGTGCCGGTCAGCACGAAGGTCTTGCCCGCCAGCGGCTTGGGCGTCCGGTCGGCGGTGCCGTCGCTTTCCTCCCAGTGGATGCCGAGCCGGCGCAGCTCATCGACCACTTCGCGGTTGTGCGCCTGCTCGAGGAAGAGGCGGAGGCTCTGCGCGACGACCTTGCCGACATCGGCGACTTCGAGCAATTGCAGCTCGCTTGCCTCGAGGATGCTGTTGAGCGAGCCGAAGTGCCGCGCGAGATCCTTGGCCGTGGCTTCGCCGACGTGGCGGATGCCCAGCGCGAAGAGGAAGCGCGGCAAGGTTGTGCGCTTGCTCTTGTCGAGCGCGTCGACCAGGTTTCTTGCGCTCTTCGCGGCCATGCGATCGAGGTCGGCGAGCTGATCGGCGGTCAAACCGTAGAGGTCCGGCAAGGTGCGCACCGCGCCGCCGTCCACGAGCTGCTCGACCAGCTTGTCGCCCAGGCCTTCGATGTCCATCGCGCGCCGGCCGGCGAAGTGCAGGATCGCCTCCTTGCGCTGGGCGGCGCAGAACAGGCCGCCCGAACAACGCCAATCGACCTCGCCTTCCTCGCGCGCGATGGCGCTGCCGCACACGGGGCACTTGCCGCCGAGGCGCTTGAACAGATCGAACGGCTCGCCGGCATCGTCCGGTCGACGGTCGAGCACGACGCCGGCCACCTCGGGGATCACGTCGCCGGCGCGGCGCACGATCACCGTGTCGCCGACGCGAACGTCCTTGCGGCGCGTTTCGTCCTCGTTGTGCAGGGTCGCGTTGCTGACCGTCGTGCCGCCGACGAACACCGGCTCCAGCTTGGCGACCGGCGTGAGCTTGCCGGTGCGCCCGACCTGCACGTCGATGTCGCGCACCACCGTCATCTGCTCTTGCGCCGGGTACTTGTGCGCCAGGGCCCAGCGCGGCTCGCGCGATTTGAAGCCGAGCCGCTGCTGCAGGTCGCGCGCGTCGATCTTGTAGACCACGCCATCGATGTCGAACGGCAGCTGGGCTCGCTTTCCGCCGATCTGCGCATGGAAACCGACCAGCCCGTCCGCGCCGCGCACCACCGCGCGTTCGCCGTTGACCGGCACGCCCATCGTCGCCAGCGCGTCGAGCGTCGCGCTGTGTGTCTCAGGCAGCTCCCAGCCGCGCACCTCGCCTAGGCCATAGGCGTAGAAACTCAGGCGGCGCGAGGCGGTGACCTTCGAGTCGAGCTGGCGCACCATGCCGGCCGCGGCGTTGCGCGGGTTGACGAAGGTCTTGAGCCCGGCGGCCCGCTGCTGCTCGTTCATGCGCTCGAAGTGATCGCGTCGCATGTAGATTTCGCCACGCACTTCAATCACTTCGGCCTCGGCGCCGGCGAGCCGCAGCGGGATCTGCCCGATCGTGCGGATGTTGTGCGTCACGTCCTCGCCGGTCTCGCCGTCGCCGCGCGTGGCGGCCTGCACCAGCACGCCGTGCTCGTAGCGCAGGTTGATCGCCAGGCCGTCGAACTTGAGCTCGGCCGAATACTCGAGCGGCGGATCCTCGTCATGCAAGCCCAGCGCCCGGCGCACGCGCGCGTCGAAGCGCCGCGCCGCCGCCTCGCTGGTGTCGCGCTCGGCCGCGATGGAGAGCATCGGCACGGCGTGGCGCACCGGCGTGAGCCCGGCCAGCACCGCGCCGAGCACGCGCTGCGTGGGCGAATCGGGCGTGCGCAGTTCAGGCTGCGCTTCCTCGATGGCTTGCAGTTCCTGGAACAGGCGGTCGTACTCGGCATCGGGGATCTCCGGCGCGTCGAGCACGTAGTAGCGATGGGCGTGGTGAAACAGTTGCTCGCGCAGCTCTGCAGCGCGCCGGGCGACTTGTTCTTGCTTTGGATGCGGCATGGCGGCAGTTTAGGAGCGGCCGACTGCCCCGTCGCCCGTGAGCCGCGCCGGCTATCGTGAGGTTGATTGCCGTGCGTTTCCACCATCACGAGGGCAGCAGGCACCGCGAGGCGCGAGCAGCCGTGATCGGCCGATGGGGTCGCAGGTTGCGCAAAGCCGACGCAGCCGATCCCCGAGGAAGCACAGCGGCCGGCGCTCCAGCACGGCGAAAGCCAGCGTCAGCAGGGCGGTGCGCCCTCCTCGCCGCTGGGCAGCCCCAGCCGGCCCGGCAAGGCGCCGGTCATGAGTTACGCCATCGGCCCGGCAAGTCGCTGCGAAGCGTATTGGCCAAGCACCGCGTCGCAGCGTCAGCGCGTCGGCACCGGCTCCCACCAATGCGTGAAGGTCGGTTCTTCGTCGCGGCGCAAGGAATCGATGTAGGCCAGCAGGTCGGCAATGTCCTGCGCGCTCAGGCGGTCGCGGAACGGCGGCATGCCGTTGCGCGTGCCGTTGAGGATCGCGCGCACGGCATCGTCGCCGTGCGGGCGATCCTCGCGCAGGCTCGGGCACATGCCGCCGCCGCCACGCCCGCCGTGGCAGATGTAGCAGTTGTTGCTGAGGAACAGCCGGCGACCGTTGATGCGGTCGCCGTCGTCTTCGTCAATATCCGGCACGCCGCCGCCGTGCCTCGACACCGCGCCGACGCTCGGCCCCGACGACGACCCCGGGCCGCCCGCGTCGGCCAGCATCGTGGCCAAGCCGCACAGCGACAACACGAATGCGCAGGCGATCCTTCTCGTCGGGTTGGCTTGCATTTCAGTCTCCTTCGCGGGTCTCGGCGGTCGGCCCGATCAGCGGCACGCCATATTGCTCGAGGATTTCTCGGACCTGGTCGCGACGCCGCTCGAGCACGCCGTCGAGTTCGCGCTTCAGCGCAGCGTCGCCCTGTCGCACGCCGATCGCGATGTCGTAGGCGAACGGCCACGCGCTCATGTCCGGCGGTGGCGACACCGGCCGCACCTCGAGTCGTTGCGGGTGCCGGCCGGCGAAGTAGGCGGCGAACGGACCCCAGACGATCGCCAGGTCGATATCGCCGGAAGCGACCGCATCGACGATGCGGCCGGCCGGGCTGTCGACCGTGTCGGTGTCCCACATCGCGAAGCCGACGATGTTGTTGAGGAGGCCACGCCGTGCCAGTGCGTGCGCCGGCGGCGTGCTGAAGCCGTCGTCGCCGACCGCATGCAGGCCGATGCGCAGGCCGCGCAACGCCGGGTCGTCGAACGAACTCAAACCCGGCTGACGATCCTTCGCGTAAACGAAGGCGTAGGTCGAACGGTAGTACGGCACGCTCGCCAACACCGGCTCGAAGCCGCTCGGCACGCCCATCACGAGGTCGCAGGCGCCGGCGTTCAGCGTGCGGCGCACGAAGCCACGGCGCTGCGGCCGCCAGGTGTAGCGCAGCGTCGCGCTCAACTCGTCAGCCACCAACTGGGCCAGCTTGTTCTCGAAACCCTCGAGCCGCTGGTTCGAGAACGGCAGGTTGTTGGGCTGCGCGCAGACGCGCAATTCGCGCGCCGGCTCGGCAGCGGCGACCGCGGCAGCGACCGCTGCGAGCAGCGCGAACGCCGCCGCAACCCGCCATCGGGCCTCGTTGACGCTCGCGCGGTTCATGGCAGCTTGAACACATGCACCGCGCCGCCGGCTGGCGTGAAGCGCGGCAGATCGGCCATCGCGCCGACGATGCCGAGCCCGGCGAACGGATCGTCGGGCGACAGCTCGGCCGGCACGATCGCGCCGGCCACGCCGCCCGGGCCGGAGTAGATCGCGACGCGCTGCTTGCCGTCGGGGCCGAGGAAGGTCATCGGATGGCCGACGATGCCGGACTCGAGTCGGCGGTCGAGCAGCACCTGCCCGGTGACCGCGTGGACCGCCTTGAACCGGCGGTCGAGCGTGCCGTAGAAGACCACGTCGCCGGCCGTCGCGAGCACGCCGCTCCAGACCGGAAAGCGCTCGGCGATGCCCCACACCTTGCGCCCGCTGGTCGCGTCCCAAGCCATGAACTCACCGCGATGGCCGAGGCCGTCCGGGCCGGCTTTCATCCTGACGCTGGCGCCCACGAACGGCGTGCCTTCGATGAAGTTGACCTTCAGCGCCTCGTAGTCCATGCACAGGTTGTTGGTCGGCACGTAGAACAGGTTGGTGCGCGGCGAGAACGCGGCCGGCTGCTGATCCTTGCCGCCCACCCCGGCCGGGCAGATGTCGCGCACGTTGACGCCCTCGCGGGGGCGCTTGGCCGGGTTCTCGACGGGCGCGCCGGTGCCGAGGTCGATGCGTTCGGCCCAGTTGACGAACACAAACTTTTCGGCCACCAGCACCTCGCCGGTCTTGCGGTCCATCGTGTAGGCAAAGCCGTTGCGGTCGAAGCGCACCAGCAGTTGGCGCGTCGTGTCGCCGAACGGCAGGTTCACGACGATGTTCTCGTTGACGCCGTCGAAGTCCCAAGCGTCGTGCGGCGTGATCTGGTAGGCCCAGGCCGCCTGGCCGGTGTCGGGATTGCGCGCGAACAGCGTGGTCGACCACTTGTTGTCGCCGGGCCGCAAGTCGGGGTTCCAGACACCGGGGTTGGCGGTGCCGTAGTAGATCAGGTTGAGTTGCGGGTCGTAACTGACAAAGCCCCAGACCGTGCTGCCGCCGTGCTGCCACATGAATTCCGATGGCCAGGTGGCCGCGCCGAGATCGGCGCCACGGTCCTTGGCGTAGAACGGATTGAAGCCCGCACCGATGAGCACATCGACATCAGGGCCGGTGCTGAAAGCGCGCCAGACCTCGATGCCGGTGTTGAGGTTGAGAGCGGCGATGAAGCCACGGATGCCGAGCTCGCCGCCGCTGTTGCCGACCAACACCTTGTCGCCCACGACCAGCGGGGCCATCGTCATCGTCTGGCCGGTGGCCGGGTCGCCGAGCTTGGTGCGCCAGACCTCGCGGCCGGTCCTTGCATCGACCGCGACTGTGGTGTTGTCGAGCACGTTGTAGATGATCTTGCCGTTCGCATGCACCGCGCCGCGATTGACGATGTCGCAACACGCCTTGTCTTGCGCGAACGGATCGGCGCGCGGGTCGAAGACCCAGCGCAGCCGGCCGCGGTCGGCCAGGTCGAGCGCGAACAGCTTGTTCGGGAACGGGCTGACGACGTACATCGTCGAGCCGACCACGAGCGGCGTGCCCTCATGCCCGGCGATAACGCCGGTGCGAAAGCGGAACTCCTCTTCGAGTTGCCCGACATTGCCGCTGTGAATCTGCGCCAAGGAACTGAAGCGCGTGCCTTCGAGCGTGCCGGCCGGTGTGGTCCATTCCGCGCCCGCGGCTTGTGCCGCGGCCGGCGGGTGAAGGGCGCTGCCGAACAGAAGCGCGAGCGACACCGCCCGAAGCGAAGCCGAAATGTCCATGTCGAATCTCCTTTTCGCGCGAGGTGCGCTGGAAGATCAACTGCGGATTCGGTCGGGCAATCGCTATGCCGGCAGGCACTGGAGCAAATTCCCTGTGAACGGCCGATGCCGCGTGGAAACACATCGACACAAGCTTGGCAAAAATAGCGGCAACGGTCGCTCGACCGGAAATCCCTTCCGTTGCGACCGGTTCGTCTTGCATTCATTTGCAGGCGAGCCCGAAGTCACCGCCCGACGTCTCGCGACGCGGCTTGTGGAGATGGCGTCGTGAGGGGCTCGACGGCTAACTGAACAGCCGTCTTGCCGCTGCCGATCCTGCTGCCAGGTCGCGCTCGGCCAGGCGCGCATACAGACGCTCGAGCTCCTGGCCGATGGCGGCGAAGGAAGTCGGATGCAAAGGCTGGCCGCCGTCGTCGTACAGGGCGGCATCGAGCTCGGTGGACAAGGCCTCGCCGGCCGCGCACCAGGCGGCAAACGGTGCGGCCGCGCTGCCGGTCTGCGGCACGTCGAAAGCCAGAGTCAGCTCGCGCAGTGCGGCCTGGCTCGGATCGTCGGCCAGTGCGGCCTGGGCGTCGAAGTTGAGTGTCAGTACGGGCGGCGCACCTTCGTCGAGTCCGGGCAGCACCAGCCGGCCCGGCAGAGCGCCGGTCACGAAACCATGGCGGGCGGCGTGCTGCTGCACATAACCGGGCGACCAGGCCGGACCGCGGGAAACCAGGCGCAAGGCCAACTGCGCGTCGTGCTGGCCGGCAAAGGCGTCGAGCTCGCGTGCCCGCGCCACGACGTCGAGCATGTCCGGGAAGTCGGGCAAGGCGGCCAGCGGCTCGGCGAAGGACTGCACCTTCTGCACGAACTCGGAATACTCGATCTCGTTGAGCGCGCCGCTGCGGTTGGCCAATTGCACGCCGGCCTGGAACTCGCCGTAGCGCTGGCCCGGCATCGGCAGCTCCCATTCGCCGCTCTCCGCGTTGAGGCCTTCGACGAGCAGCGGCTTGGTGCCGGCCCGGCGTGCCGGCGGCAGGTGCACGGCCGCGGTTTCGCCGGCGACTGGGTTCTCAACGGTGATCGCGGCGATCGCATCGATCAGCGCATCGAGCCTGGGGCCGCCGCGGCGGGCCAGCGTGGGCTCGATGCGAGTCGCGGCCAGGTCCGCCGGCTCTGCCGGCCGGTCGAGCGAGGGTTCGCGCGAGGCGGCCGCCTCGCCGGGCTCAGCCGCAACCTGCCGCACTGCGCTGCGCCGCGCGCTCCACACGCCGTGCGCAACCACGCCGGCCACCACCAGCGCTCCGAGCACGAGGAGCCAGACCTGCAGGGTGCTCATGGCTGCCGGCTCTTTCTTGCTGCGCGCATTACGCTGCGACCGCCATCGTCACGGCAGCCTCCATATCGACCGCAACGATCCGTGAAACGCCCTGCTCCTGCATCGTCACCCCGATCAGCTGCTCGGCCATTTCCATGGCGATCTTGTTGTGTGAGATGAAGAGGAACTGCGTGTTCTCCGACATCGTCTTGACCAGCTTGGTGTAGCGCTCGGTGTTGGCGTCGTCGAGCGGCGCGTCCACTTCGTCGAGCAGGCAGAACGGCGCCGGGTTGAGCTGGAAGATGGCGAACACGAGGGCGATGGCGGTCAGCGCCTTTTCGCCGCCCGACAGCAGGTGGATGCTCGCGTTCTTCTTGCCGGGCGGCTGCGCCATCACCTGCACGCCGGCATCGAGGATCTCGCCGCCGGTCATGATCAGCCGGGCTTGGCCGCCGCCGAAAAGCAGGGGGAACATGCGGCCGAAGTGTTCGTTGACGGTGTCGAAGGTGCTGCCGAGCAGTTCGCGCGTTTCAAGATCGATCTTCCTGATCGCGTCTTCGAGCGTGGTCATTGCCTCCACCAGATCGGCCGATTGCGCATCGAGAAAGCCCTTGCGTTCGCGTGCGGCGCTCAGTTCGTCAAGGGCTGCCAGATTGACGGCACCGAGTGCGGCCACCTCGCGGCTGATGCGGTCGATCTCGGTCTGCAGGCCGGAGAGCTTGACGCTGCCGGCTTCGATGCCCTGGGCCAACGCTTCCATGTCCACCTCGGCAGCGGTCAACTGGTCCAGGTACTGCGCGCCGCCCAACTGCGCCGCCTGCGCTTCGAGCTGCAGCTTGCCGATGCGCTCGCGCAGCGGCTCGAGGCTGCGCTCGAAGCCCAGGCGCTGCTCGTCAGCCACGCGCAGGCGGGCGGACAGGTCGTCGTAGTGGCTGCGCTGCGCGGCCAGCGCGGTTTCGCGCTCCAGGCGAAGCGCCAGCGCCGTCTGCAGGCCGGCCTGGGCGGTGGCGTCGGTGAGCCGATCCAGCTCTTCCTGCAACTGGGCCGCGCTCTGCTCGTTGGCCGCGAGCTGCTGCGCCGCCGTCTCGATGACGCGCTGCAGCTCGCCGCGACGTGCGGCCAAGGCACGCGACGCGAACTGCGCCTCCTGCGCCTCGCGCTCGAGCGAGCGCTGCTGCTCGCGTGCATCGGCAAGCCGCCGCTCGGCCAGGATCACGGCATCGCCGAGTTCGGCGTGGCGCTCCTGCTCGCCAGCGAGCTGCAAGTCGAGTTCTTCGAAACGCGCCTCGCCGGTCGCGCGGCGCTCGGCCAGTTCTTCGAGGCCGGCGTCGATCTCGGCCAGCTCGGCTTCGATCTGGCCGCGCCGGGCGCTGGTCTGCTCGCTGAGTTGCTTCAACCGCAGCACTTCGACCTGCAACTCGTGCTTGCGCGTCTGGCCCTCGGCGGCTTCGCGGCGCACGCCGACGAGCCTTGACGAGGCGTCGGTGTAGGCCGCTTCTGCGCGCACCAGGCCGGCCCGGGCCTCATCGACGATGAGGCTCTGCGCGCGGGTCTGCTTCTCCAGGTTCTCGATTTCCTGCGCGCGGGCCAGCATGCCGGCCTGTTCGCTGTCGGGCGCGTAGAAACTCACCGCGAAGGGGCTGACCGCGTGGCCCGCGGGCGTCATGATGATTTCGCCGTGGGTGAGCTTGCCGCGCCCGGCCAGCGCCTCGTCGAGCGAGGCAGCGGTGTAGACACCTTCGAGCCAGTCGTTGAGCAGCGCGGTCAGGCCCGCATCGTTCAGGCGCAGCAGGTCCGACAGGCGCGGCAGCGTCGTGTGCGTGTTGGCGATGGCGCCGGCCGGCGGGGTGTAGAAGGCCAGCTTGGCGGGTGGCGCGTCGGTCTCGAAGGCGCGCACGGTCTCCATGCGGCCGACCTCGAGCGCGTTGATGCGCTCGCGAAGCGCGGCCTCCAGCGCAGTCTCCCAGCCGGTCTCGATGTGCAGCCGGGTCCACAGGCCCTTGACACTGTCGAGGCCATGCTTGGCCAGCCAGGGGCCGAGCTTGCCCTCCGTCTGCACCTTTTCCTGCAGCGCGCGCAGGGCCTCGAGCCGGGCGCTGAAATCGGCCTGCCGGCCGGCTTCGGTATTGACCTGCTGCTGCCGCGTGCGGCGGTCTTCGTCGAGGGCCGGCACCGCCGCCGTCAGCTCCTCGGCGCGCGCATCGGCAATCGCCTGCGCTTCGTCGGCGCTGCCGAGTTGCTCCTCGAGCGTGAGGAGCCGCGCATCGTCGGGTGCGGCCAGATTCTTCCGTTCGCTCGCCAGCCGCTCGTGGCGCTGCGACAGCGCGCGGCTCTGTTCTTCCACGTTGCGCGATTCGCCGGCGAGCAACTGGATCTGCTGCTGGACTTCCTGCGCCTTGCCGCGCTGCTCGTGGCTGGCGGTCTGCGCCGCACGCAGCGCGTCTTCCACGGCGGGCAAGCCGGCCGACTGCTCCTCGGCCTGGGCCGCCAGCACCTCGGCCTGCTCGTCGGCGACGGCGATCTGCGCAGCGATCTCCTCGAGCTCGCTCACCGCCTGCCCGCGCCGTTCGTCCCAGCCCGCGTTCTGACCGCTCAACTCCGCGATCCGCTGTTCGACGCGCTGGCGGCCTTCGACCACGTAGCGGATGCGTTCCTCGAGCCGGCTCACCTCAAGCGCCGCCTCGGCCAGCACACCTTGCGCAGCATGCAAATCATCGCCCGCCGCGTAGTGGGCCTGCCGCACTGTCTCCAGTTCCGCCTCGACATGGCGCAGTTCGGCCAACCGCGATTCGAGCGCATTGGTGGCCGCCAGGGACGCCTTGCTCACGCGCTCTTCCTCGGCCGCTGCGTCGCGGTGCTTGAGGAACCACAGTTGCTGCAGCTTGAGCGTGCCCTGCTCCTGCAGCCCCCGGTACTGCGAGGCCACCTCGGCCTGTTTCTCGAGCTTGTCGAGGTTGTTGTTCAGCTCGCGCAGGATGTCGTCGACGCGCGTCAGGTTCTCGCGCGTGTCCTTGATGCGGTTCTCGGTCTCGCGGCGGCGCTCCTTGTACTTGGAGACGCCCGCGGCTTCTTCGAGAAAGAGCCGCAGCTCCTCGGGCTTGCTTTCGATGATGCGAGAGATGGTCCCCTGGCCGATGATCGCGTAGGCGCGTGGACCCAAGCCGGTGCCGAGGAACACGTCCTGCACGTCGCGCCGGCGCACCGGCTGGTTGTTGATGTAGTAGCTGGAGGTGCCGTCGCGCGTGAGCACGCGCTTGACGGCGATCTCGGCGAACTGGTTCCAGGCGCCGCCGGCGCGCGCATCGGCGTTGTCGAACACCAGCTCCACCGAGGACCGGCTGGCCGGCTTGCGGTTGCCCGAGCCGTTGAAGATGACGTCCTGCATCGACTCGCCGCGCAGCTCCGACGCCTTGCTCTCGCCGAGCACCCAGCGCACCGCGTCCATGATGTTCGACTTGCCGCAGCCGTTGGGCCCGACCACGCCGACGAGCTGGCCCGGCAGCTGGAAGTTGGTCGGGTCGGCGAAGGATTTGAAGCCGGAAAGCTTGATCGAGTTGAGGCGCATCGCGGCAGGTCCGGCAAGCAGTCGCAAGCACCGCGGGTGCGCGGCTTGGCGCTGCTAACTCGTTGATTTGTAATGGAAAACCGGCATCGCTGCCGGTTCGAGAGTGGCGCGGATGATAGCATCGGCCCCCTCTAAGAACTGCAAGCAAACGTCCCTCGGCCCCGAGTCGGCGACACGCTTTCTTCCATGGTCAAGACCTCCAGGAAACCCCCCGCCGCGCCCGCACTGCGTGAACGGCCGATGCCGGTGAACCCGCCCACCGCGCCGAGCAAGGAACTGCATGTGTTCCCCAACCCGGCCGCCGAGCGCGACTACCTGATCCAGTTCCGGATTCCCGAATTCACCTGCCTGTGCCCGTTGACCGGCCAGCCCGACTTCGCCCACTTCAGCATCGACATGGTGGCGGACGAACACTGCGTCGAGCTCAAGAGCCTGAAGATGTTCATGTGGAGCTTTCGGGACGAGGGGGCCTTCCATGAAAAGGTCACCAACGACATCCTGAGCACGCTCGTGGCGGCCACCGCCCCGCGCTTCGCGCGCATCACGGCCAAGTGGTACGTGCGGGGCGGCATCTACACCACGGTGGTGGCCGAGCACCGCAAGAAGGGCTGGAAGCCGGCCGCGCCGATCGATCTGCCCAAGGCCGCCGGGCTTCCCGACTGAGGATGCATCCGGAGCCCGTGGCCGTTGAGCGGCCCGGCTCGGCGCTCAGCGCTCGCTGTGCGCCAGCAGCGACGAGCGCAGCGCGTGCAGCTTCGCGGTAAGCGCCTGGCGCTCGCGTGCCGAGTACGCCGTCGCGCTGGCCGCCTGCTCCTGCACAGCCTGTGCGCGCGACTGCAGTTCGGCACCACGCCGCGTCAGCGTGATCAGCACCTGCCGTTCGTCGGCGGCACTGCGCGTGCGTTCGATGCAGCCGAGCGCCTGCAATCGCTTGAGCAGCGGCGTGAGCGTGCCGGAATCGAGCGCGACCCGCGCGCCCAGCTCGGCGATGCTCAGGCCTTCGCATTCCCACAGCGCCAGCATCACCAGGTACTGCGGATAGGTCAGCCCCAGTGGCGCGAGCAGCGGGCGATAGACCTTGCTCATTGCCAGCGAAACCGAATACACCGCGAAGCAAAGCTGTTTGCTCAGCAGCAGGTCGGCTTCGGGAGGTGGCGCTGCGCTCTTGCGGTAGGTGCTCATCGAATCTCCCTGCGGGCAATGCATTGTGTGCAAAGTATTGTGCGCAAGGCAATCACGCGGAGGCAAGCCTGTACGTTGCGGATGCCGCCGAAGAGCTAAGACGGTACGCGGCGCCGGCAAGCCGCGGCGCGCGGGATTGACCCGGCTTGCCGGCCTCATTAACGTGGCACTTCGTTCAATGCGCCGAAGGAGTCCGCGATGCCCGCCACCCGAAGCGCACTGAACATCGAGGAGCGGTACTGGCCGACGACGCTGCTGGTCCTGGCCGCATTGCTCGGACTCGCCGGCCTGAACGCCTGGCTGTTCGCGTGGCTGTGGGACGCCGACTATCTGCGCTGGTACGTGCAGGCCGGCCCGCTGATCGCGCTGGCGACCGCCGCCTTCGGCGCGGCCTGGGGCCGGCTCGACCGGCAGACCGGGCTGGTGTCGGCCCAGCCGCTGGAGTATCTGGGCGCCTGCCTGCAGTTGATCGGTCTGCCGATCTATGTGCTCGGCAGCCACTTCCGCTCGGAGCACCAGCCCGGCGGCCATCCGCTCGGTGATCTGCTGTGCAGCATGGTCCTGGCCGTGGCGCTGGTGCTTGCGGCGCTGGCCTGGCTGCTGCTGATCGTGCCGCTGCAGTACTTCGTGTTCCTGGTCTGCGCGGCGCCGTCGCGTCTGGCGCTGCGCTCCAGCGCGCGCTTCCAGGCTCGGCTGCATCGCGGCTGGAAGCTCGAACTGGTGAGCCTGCGTGAAGCGGAGCCGATCGCAGTCGATGGCTGGGACGCGAGCATGGCCGACAAGCCGGTCACACTGGCCAATGCCTTTGCTGCGGCGCTGCTGTTCGTGCTCGGCTGGCTGTGGCTGTGAGAAGGGAGAGCACCGCGAGCTGCTCCTGCCTCTGGGTGCAAGAGAGAGCGCATGCTCACGCTGGCGCCCTCTCCTATCATTCCCACGTGAATCCCCTCCTCGACCGGCTCCAGCCCTACCCATTCGAGCGCCTGCGCACCCTTACGCGAGGCGTCCGGCCCAACCCCGATTTCTCGCCCATCAGCCTGGGCATCGGCGAGCCGAAACACCCGACACCTGGCTTCATCAAGCAGGCCCTTGCCGATGCGCTGGACGGTTTGGCGAGCTACCCGGCCACGGCCGGTGAGCCGGCGCTGCGCGAAGCCTACGCGGCCTGGGTGCAGCGACGCTACGGCGTGGCACTGAATGCGGCCACTCAGGTGCTGCCGGTCAACGGTTCGCGCGAGGCCTTGTTCGCGCTGGCGCAAACGGTGATCGACGCGTCGCGCCCCGGCGCCACCGTCGTCTGCCCGAATCCGTTCTACCAGATCTACGAGGGTGCCGCGCTGCTTGCCGGCGCCGAAACGCGCTTCGCGAACAGCGACCCCGAGCGCAATTTCGCCATCGACTGGGCGGCGATCGACGAGTCCACCTGGTCGCGCACGCAACTGCTCTACGTCTGCTCGCCGGGCAACCCGACGGGCGCAGTGATGGACTTGGCGCAATGGCAGCGATTGTTTGAGCTGTCCGACCGCCACGGCTTCGTGATCGCTTCCGACGAGTGCTATTCCGAGATCTACATCCGCGGCGAGCCGCCGCTCGGCAGCCTGCAGGCCGCAGTCGCGCTCGGGCGCAGCGGCTTCCAGCGGCTCATCGCCTTCACCAGCTTGTCCAAGCGCTCCAACGTGCCGGGGCTGCGGTCCGGTTTCGTGGCCGGCGACGCGCACATCCTCGAACGCTTCCTGCTCTACCGCACCTATCACGGCGCGGCGATGGGGCCGGCGGTGCAGCGCGCCAGCATCTCCGCGTGGAACGACGAGGCGCATGTCGAGGCGAACCGCACGCTCTACCGGCACAAGTTCGAGGCCGTCACGCCGATGCTCGCCGAGGTGATGGACGTGGCCATGCCAGATGCCGGCTTCTATCTCTGGGCGAAGTTGCGCTCGACGGCGAACGGCGGCCTCCGGGACGACACCGCCTTCGCTCGCGAACTGCTCGCTCAATACAATGTCGCGGTCCTGCCGGGCAGCTATCTGGCGCGCGAAGCGCACGGCGTGAACCCCGGCAGCGGGCGCATCCGCATGGCGCTGGTGGCCGGTGCCGACGAGTGCGTCGAAGCGGCACGGCGCATCGTCTCCTTTCTCCAAGAACAGTCTGTCTGAGCCTTCATGTCCAACACCCAACTGCAATCGACCATCGACGCCGCGTGGGAAGCCCGCGCGAGCATCACACCGGCCAATGCGCCTGAAGTGCGCGAGGCCGTCGAAGAGGTCATCGCCGATCTCAACAAGGGCCGCCTGCGCGTGGCCGAGCGCCAGGGCGTGGGCCAGTGGCAGGTGAATCAGTGGGTCAAGAAGGCGGTGTTGCTGAGTTTTCGGCTGACCGACAACAAGGTGATGCGTGCCGGCGACCTGGGTTTCTACGACAAGGTGCCCACCAAGTTCGCCCACCTCGACGAGGAGGAGATGCGCGCCACCGGCGTGCGCGTGGTACCTCCGGCGGTCGCGCGGCGCGGCAGCTTCATTGCGAAGAACGTGGTGCTGATGCCCAGCTACGTGAACATCGGCGCCTACGTGGACGAAGGGACCATGGTCGATACCTGGGCCACGGTGGGGAGCTGCGCGCAGATCGGGAAAAACGTCCACCTCTCCGGTGGCGTCGGCATCGGCGGCGTGCTCGAGCCGCTGCAGGCCAACCCGACCATCATCGAGGACAACTGCTTCATCGGCGCACGCTCCGAGGTGGTCGAAGGCGTGATCGTCGAGGAGAACTCGGTGATTTCCATGGGCGTGTACATCGGCCAGAGCACCAAGATCTACGACCGGGCCACCGGCGAGGTGACGTATGGCCGCATCCCTGCCGGCTCGGTGGTCGTTTCCGGTAATTTGCCCAGCACCGACGGCAAGTATTCGCTCTACTGCGCAGTGATCGTCAAGCGTGTCGACGCGCAGACCCGCGCCAAGACCAGCATCAACGAGCTGCTGCGCGCCTGAAGTGCGCGGCGCGGTCAGGTCGGCGAGCCTGAACAACAGCGAAAAGGGCTGCGATGAGCGGGAACATGGAGCGCGTGCTGCGGCTGATGGCCGAGAAGAAGGCTTCGGACGTTTACCTGTCGGCCAACGCGCCGATCCAGATCAAGATCAACGGCCAGCTTCTGCCGCTGTCCGACCAGCCGCTCACGCCCCAGCAACCGCGCCAGTTGCTGGCCGAGCTGCTCACGCCGACCCAGTTGGAAGAGCTGGAAGACACTGGCGAGCTGAACATCGGCGTCGGCATTTCGCAGGTCGGCAGCTTTCGGCTCAGCGCATTTCGCCAGCGCGGCTGCATCGCCGCGGTGTTCCGTTGCATCCCGGTCGATATTCCCGCGCTCGATTCGCTCGGCCTGCCGCCCATCCTCGAGTCGCTCATTCTCGCGAAGCGGGGGCTGATCCTGCTGGCTGGCGCGACCGGCACCGGCAAGAGCACCACGCTGGCCTCGATGCTCGAGCACCGCAACAAGAACCTGCCCGGGCACATCCTCACCATCGAGGACCCGATCGAGTTCCTGTTCAGCAACAAGAAGTCCATCGTCAACCAGCGCGAGGTCGGCCGCGACACGCAGTCGCTGCAGATCGGCCTGAAGAACGCGCTGCGCCAGGCACCCGACTGCATCCAGATCGGCGAGATCCGCGACCGCGAGACGATGACCGCGGCGATCTCGTATGCCCTGTCGGGCCACCTGGTGGTCTCGACCCTGCACGCCAACAACAGCTACCACGCGCTCGGCCGCATCCTGAGCTTTTATACGCCCGAGGCCCGGCCGGCCTTGCTCAACGATCTGGCCTCGGCGCTCAAGGCGGTGGTTTCTCAACGCCTGGTGCGCATGACAGCCGGCGGCCGACGGCCGGCGGTCGAAGTGCTGCTGAACACAAAGCTCATTGCAGACCTCATTGCGCAGGGCGACTTCTCGGCAGTCAAGGAAGCCATGGAGCAGTCGCTCGCGGAAGGATCGCAAACCTTCGAGTTCGAACTGGCGCGCATGGTCCGCGATGGCTCCATCACGCGTGACGAAGGCCTCTCGTACGCCGACTCGCCGACCAACCTCATGTGGCGGCTTCAGAACGACACCACGGCGCAGTCCAAGCTGATCGCGAAGAAGGAAGAGAAGGACGAAGGCCCATCCTTCACCGAGATCACGCTCGAGGTCCGGCCCGACGATCGGCGGACCAACTTCGGCACGCTTTGAGTGGACGCGCAAGGGACAACTAACGCCGTCGGCCCCGCATTGCGCTTGGCCGAGCAGCTCATCGCACGCCGCTCCGTCACGCCCGAGGATGGCGGCTGCCAGGCCCTGATTGCCGAGCGACTGGCGGCGCTGGGCTTCGAGTGGCACAGCATCGAAAGCGGCCCGGTCGATTTTCGGGTGAGCAACCTGTGGGCGGTGCGGCGCGGCAGCGCAGGCCAAGGCGGCCGCCTCCTCGCCTTCGCCGGCCACACCGATGTGGTGCCGACCGGCCCGCTGGAACAGTGGACCAGCGACCCCTTCGTGCCGACGCACCGCAACGGCAGGCTCTACGGGCGCGGCGCTGCCGACATGAAGACCTCCATCGCCTGCATGGTCGTGGCCGTGGAGGAATTCGTCGCAGCGCATCCGGAGCACGCCGGCTCGATCGGCTTCCTCATCACCAGCGACGAAGAAGGCCCGGCGCTCGACGGCACGACCCGCGTCGTGCAATGGCTGCGCGAGCGCGGCGAGCGGCTGGACGCCTGCATCGTCGGCGAACCGACCTCCGTCATCGCCGTCGGCGACATGATCAAGAACGGCCGGCGCGGTTCGCTCTCCGGCCGGCTGCGGGTCTGGGGCGTGCAGGGGCACATCGCTTATCCGCACCTCGCGAAGAATCCGATCCATGCGCTGGCGCCGGCATTGGCCGAACTGACCGCGATGCGCTGGGACGAGGGCAATGCGCATTTCCCGCCGACCTCCTGGCAGGTTTCCAACCTGCACGCCGGCACCGGGGCGAGCAACGTGATCCCGGGCGAGGCAGTGGTCGATTTCAACTTCCGCTTCTCGACCGAATCGACGCCCGAGTCGCTGCAGCAGCGGCTGCTCGACGTGCTGAGCCGCCACGGCGTCGAGCACACGCTGGACTGGACGCTGGGGGGCCGGCCCTTCCTTACCGCGCCGGGTGATCTGACGCAGGCGCTGAGCGGCGCGATCCTCGAGGTCACCGGCCGCCAGACCGAGCTGTCGACCACGGGAGGCACCTCCGACGGCCGCTTCATCGCGCAGATCTGTGCGCAGGTGGTGGAGTGCGGGCCGGTCAATGCCAGCATCCACCAGATCGACGAGCATGTGGCGGTGGCCGACATCGAGCCGCTCAAGGACATCTACCGCAAGACGTTGGAGCGCTACGTGTCGTGAAGCTCATCGAGGCAATCGAAACTCACAGCGCCCGCTTGGAAGAAGCGGGCGTTTCGTTTGGGCACGGCACGGACAACGCCTTCGACGAAGCCGCGTGGCTGCTGCAGTGGGCGCTCGGGCTGCCGCCGGACGCGCTCGACGAGCACGCCGAGCGCGAGCTGACAGGCGACGAAGCCGCAGCGATCACCGCGCTGATCGCACGCCGCATCGCCACCCGCCAACCCGCCGCCTATCTGACCCGGGAGGCCTGGCTGCAAGGCGTGCCCTTCTACGTTGACGAACGCGCCATCGTGCCGCGCAGCTTCATCGCCGAGCTGCTGGCCGACCTGGACGGCAACGGCACCCTCGACGCCTGGCTGGGCGAGCACACCTACCGCGTGCTCGACCTGTGCACGGGCAACGGCAGCCTCGCGGTGCTGGCGGCGATGGCGTATCCCGACATCACGCTCGATGCCGCCGACCTGTCGGCCGACGCGCTGGCCGTGGCCCGCATCAACGTCGAGCGCCACGGGCTCGCCGAGCGTATCGCGGTGATCGAATCCGATGGTCTGCGCAGCCTGCGCGGTCCCTACGACCTGATCCTGTGCAACCCGCCCTACGTCAATGCCGCGGCCATGGCTGCGCTGCCAGCCGAGTACCGTGCGGAGCCGGCGCTGGCGCTCGCGGGCGGCGAAGACGGCATGGACTTCATCCGCACGCTGCTGCGCGACGCGCCCGCCTGCATGACCGAGCACGCCGTCCTCGTGCTCGAGATCGGCAACGAGCGCGAGCATTTCGAGCGCGCTTTCCCGACGCTCGAAGTGGCCTGGCTCGAAACCAGCGCCGGCGACGATCAGGTGCTGTTGATCACCCGGCAAGCGCTCACGCCGGCGCCTGCAGCGGCTGCTTCGACCCGTTGAAGCGCTTGCAGTACCGCGCTGGCGTCATGCCGACGTGGCGAAACAGCCGGCCGAAGAAGCCGGCATCCCCGTAGCCCACCTCGCCGGCAATCGACTCGCGGCAGTTCACGTCATCATCTCTTCACTACCGGCAATTTCGGCGCGGCGATGTCCGCGCGAGCCGGTGCGCGACATCGATCGCGTATGCTGCGCGCCCTCATGATCACCCTACGCAACCTCATCCTGCGCCGCGGCCCCAAGGTCGTGCTGGCCGGCGCCAGCGTCACCCTCAATCCGGGCGAGAAGATCGGCCTGGTCGGGCGCAACGGTGCGGGCAAGTCCTCGCTGTTCGCGCTCATGACCGGCAAGCTCGGCGCCGATGCCGGCGATTTCGGCCTGCCGCCGCGCTGGCGCATGGCCGAAGTGGTGCAGCACATGCCCGAAACCGAGCAGCCCGCCACCGACTTCGTGCTCGACGGCGACACGCGCCTGACCGAAGCCAACGCGGCCCTCACGGCCGCCGAGGAAGCCGACGACGGCCACGCCATCGGCGACGCGCATGCGCTGCTCGCCGAAGTGGGTGCCTTCGACGCCCGCCCGCGCGCTCAGGCGCTGATGCTCGGCCTGGGCTTCAAGACCGCGCAGCTCGACGCGCCGGTCAACAGCTTTTCCGGCGGCTGGCGCATGCGCCTGCAACTCGCCCGTGCGCTGATGTGCCCGAGCGACCTGCTGCTGCTCGACGAGCCCACCAACCACCTCGACCTCGACGCCCTGGTCTGGCTCGAAGCCTGGCTGCAGCGCTACGAAGGCACGATGCTCGTGATCAGCCACGACCGCGAGTTCCTCGACGCCATCACCAAGGTCACCCTGCACCTCGACGAAGCCCAGCTCACCCGCTACGGCGGCAACTACAGCGCCTTTGAGCTGATGCGCGCCGAGCGCATGAGCCAGCAGCAGGCCGCGTTCGGCCGCCAGCAGGACAAGGTGGCGCAACTGCAGCGCTTCATCGACCGTTTCAAGGCCAAGGCCAGCAAGGCCAAGCAGGCGCAAAGCCGGGTGAAGGCACTCGAGCGGATGGAAAAGATCGCGCCGGTGCTCACCTCGGCCGACTTCAGTTTCGAGTTCAAGGAACCTGCGAACCTGCCCAACCCGATGCTGGCGATGCGTGACATGAGCTGCGGCTATCACGTCGCGGATGCCGAGCCCATCACCATCGTGCGCGACATCAACCGCTCCGTCATGCCGGGACAGCGCATCGGCATCCTCGGCGCCAACGGCCAAGGCAAATCGACGTTGGTCAAGACCTTGGCGCGCATGCAGCCGGCGCTGAGCGGCAGCGCCACCGAGGGCAAGGGGTTGGCCATCGGCTATTTCGCGCAGCAGGAGATGGACCTGCTCACGCCCGACAGCGGGCCGATGGAGCACATGATCCGGCTCGCCAAGCAGGTTTCGCCGAACGCGCGCGAGCAGGAGCTGCGCAACTTCCTCGGCCAGTTCCGTTTCACCGGCGACATGGTCCACCAGACCGTCGGTTCGCTTTCCGGCGGAGAGAAAGCGCGGCTGGTGCTCGCGATGCTGGTCTGGCAGCGCCCCAACCTTCTGCTGCTGGACGAGCCGACCAACCACCTCGACCTCACCACCCGCGAGGCGCTGTCGATGGCGCTCAACGAGTTCGAGGGAACGGTCATGCTGGTCAGCCACGACCGCGCGCTGCTGCGCGAGGTGTGCGACGAGTTCTGGCTTGTCACGGCCGGCGGCATTCAGGAATTCGACGGCGATCTCGATGACTACCAGCGCTGGCTGCTCGAGCAATCGCGAGAGCAGGCCAAGGCCTATGCGCAGTCGCAGCGTGCGGGTGCTTTGACGCCCGCTGCGCCGGTGAAGGCGCTCGCACCAGCACCGGCTTCGGCACCGACGCCTGTCGCAAGCGCCGCAAGCAGCGATCCCGCCAAGCGCCGCGACGAGCGCAAGGCGCAAGCCCAGCAGCGCCAGAAGGCCGCCGACCATGCCCGGCCTTTGCGCCAGGAGCTGAGCCAGCTCGAGGTGCGCATGGCCGCCGCCTCGGCGCGGCGCGATGCCGCGGCCGCCCGACTGACCGACCCGGCGCTCGATCCGGCCGCTCGCGCGGAACAAGGCCGTCAGCTCAAGCTGCTCGAAAGCGAGATCGCCGAACTCGAGGCGCGCTGGCTCGAAGTGGGTGAGTCGATCGACGCGCTGAATGCGGCAGCCTGAAGCGCCTCGGCGCCTCGGCGGCTGGGGGTCGGCCGCTGGCCCCAGACTTCGGCAATTCGAGGCGGAGCCGAGCGGGGCCCGGACATGGCCCATGAAATGCGGAAACGCTGCATCTGCAGGCAGCGCCGCTCCGTAGTGAAGGGTGAGGCTCTACCGAACCCGTCCCCTTCCCGTGACCATCAGCGCACGCTGGCCCGCCGCTTCCAATTCCCGACGCGATGCCGATACCGATCAGGCGCTCCTGCTGGTCGGCCGCATGCGTTCGTCGCGGCTCACCGTGCTGTATGGAAGCGCCGGGGCCGGCAAAACGGCGCTGCTGACCGCCGGCGTGCTGCCGCTGCTCGCGCGCACGCGCGTCGAGCCGTTACCGGCGGTCGGGCCTGTATCCGGGCCGGTTCTGCGCTTTGCCGGCGCGCAAGGGCGTCGTCCCGGCGACGTGGCGGCGGACAGCGGCGAACGGGAGGTGGCGATCTTCTTCGACGCCTGGGAGGCGCCGCCCTGGGTCGGCCTACAAGCCAACGTACGAGACGCGCTGGCCATGCCGCCAGCCACGACGCCATCACGCTTCGGCATGGCGCAGACGCTGGCCGCCTGGTGCGAACAGGCCGGCGTGCGCCTGATGATCGTGCTCGATCGCTTCGAGGAGTGTCTGGCCGGCGCGGCGCGGCGCCCCGACCTGCGCGCCTTCACCGACGAGCTGGTGCAGGCGGTGAACCGGCCCGACCTGCGCGTGAACTTCCTGGTCGCCCTGCGCGACGAGGCCGAGCCGCTGATGGCGCGCCTGTGCCGGCGCATTCCCGGCTTCGACCCGAACCGCCTTGAGCTCGCGCCGGCGTCCGACCTGCGGCGCGCGCAGCTTCCGGCCAATGGTGCGCGGCTGGCAGAGGCTTCAGAAGCGGCACCGGCCCGGCCGACCTTCAGGAGACTCGGCGCGTCGAGGGCCGGCGAAACTTCCGCTGTGCCAAGGGCGGCGAAGACCGATCAGGTTTATGCGGCCATCGAGGCGGTGCTCGCTCGCACCGCCCGGCCCGGCGATGACGAGTGGGCGCCGCCTAGCGGCAAAGCCGAGGTTGTCGTCCCGACCGTTCCTGCACCTGCACCTGCACCTGCACCTGCACCTGCACCTGCACCTGCACCTGCACCTGCACCTGCACCTGCACCTGCATCTGCATCTGCATCTGCATCTGCATCTGCATCTGCCCGCGCCACCTTTGCCTTCACAGCGCAGGCAGCTGTGCGCGAACGGCCGGCGGTGTCCGCCCAATCCCTCGCGCCCCTCGCCGCCGCAGTACCGGCCGACGCGGCGCCAGCCCCTGAGAGCCGCGCCGAATTGCCGTCGGGGTTCAGTGGCGGCACCCAGCCCATCGACTCCGCCGACGAAGCGGCCTTCGCCGCCGCCGCGCCCGGCGTGAGCGGCGCCCGCGAGCCCTGGCTGGACGCCGGCACTACACCCCTGTCGACGCCCACACCCCCAACGCCAGAGTCGGCGCCGGCACCGCCGGGCAGCGCGGCCGGCACCGTTTCACGGCGAAGCCCGATGCTGCGGCGCTGGGTGCCGTGGCTTGCCTTGCCCGTGGCCCTGAGCGCTGTGCTTTTCCTGATCGAGCCCGCCAACCCGCCGGGCAGCATTCCTTCGGTACCCGAAGTAACCCTTCCGCCCGTCGTCTCACCTGTCCCCGAAGCGCCCGAGCCGCCTGACGAGATCTTGGCCGAGCCCGCCGGCCGCCCCGGCCCGCTGACCGGCAAGCCGGGCGCCGGACCCGTGACCAGCGCTCCCGACACGGTGCCGCAGGCGGACCCGTCCGCGCCCGGGCCACCGCTCGAAGCCCTCACCGAGGCGACCGTCCCCTCGGCACCGCCCGCTGACGCTGAAGTCAGGCCGCCCGCCCCGCCCGCCCGCCCCCGGCTCGAGATCGCCACCGACCTCGACGCCGCCGCCGATCGGCGTCTGGTCGGCCAGCTGGCTCGCGCCATGCCCCCCGCAGCCGGCATCGACGTCGGCGGGCTGTCGTCGGTGGACTGGGCCGCCTCGCTGGCAGGGCTGGATGGCGGGGCACGGCTGGCGATCGTGCGCTACGACGCGCTGCAGGCCGCGCGGCAGGTGCCGGCGCCGATCCCGCTGGAAATCATTACGCCGCTGCACACCGACGCCCTCCACTTCCTCGTGCCGGCCGACTCGCCGCTGCGCTTCATCCATGAGATCGTGGACCGCAGGATCAACATCGGCCCGGCCGAAAGCGCCGGCAGCCTGACCGCCGCCACCGTCTACCGGCGCCTGTTCGGCCAGCCGCTCGCGCCGGACCAGACGAGCGAACTGGCACCGGACGCGGCGCTGCGGCAGCTTGTCGTCGAGCGCAGCATCGACGTGATGGTCGTCGTCGGCGACATCTTTCCACCGTCGCGGCCGGTACCCGCCACAGCGGATCTGAAGCTGCTGGCCCTGGACCGCGAACACCCGGCAAGCCGCCGGGCGCTGCAGGCGTTCTTGCCGATCACTACAAGCCTGCAAGGCGGCGCAGCGGCGCAAACGCCGACGCTGGGCGTCATGTCTTTCCTGGTCTCCGCTCCGCCGGCCAGCGAAGCTCGAGCCGAACGGCTCCGCGACTTCGCCCGCGGGCTGTGCGGCGCCCTGCCCACGCTGCAGCGCGAAGGCGATCCGCAATGGCGCACCGTGCAGCCCGGCCTGCGGCTCGAAACCGGCTGGCCGTATTCAGCCGCGGCGGCCGAAGGATTCAGCGAATGCACGAACCCGGACCGCGATCAGCGGCCCAACCCCCCGGCCCGAACAGGCCATTCCTCACCACCTCCCGAAAGGAGCCCGACATGAAGATCCGCATCGCCACCCCGTTGACGCTCGCGCTGAGCGCCGCCCTGTGCGCACCCGCCGCCGCCCAGCCCGCCGCAGGCGTGGCGGTGGAGCCGGTCACCGTGCGCACGGTGGCCAATTTCGGTTTCGACCAGGCCAGCGTGCGCTCGAACGACGGCGAAGACATCCTCACAGAGGTCCACAAGCTAGAGGACGTCACCTGGCAAAGCGTGACCGCCACGGGCCACACCGACAGCATCGGCCCCGAGGAATACAACGAGGGTCTGTCGGTCCGCCGCGCGCAGGCCATCAAGGACTTTCTGGTCGGCAAGGGAGTCGACCCGACCATCATCGCCACCGACGGCAAGGCCGCCGCCGTGCCGGTGGCGGCCAACGACAACGCCACCGGCCGGGCCGAGAACCGGCGCGCCGAGATCGAGTTCAAGGGCGTGAGGCCGGCGGCGCGCTGACGGAGCACATCGCGCGCAGCGACGGCCCGCGGCTTCGGTGCTGGCCTCTGATCTCGCGGCCAGCCCGAAACGACTGCACCGGCCAGCCTCCACGGGGATCAGGGTCGGCTCAGCGGCGTGAAGAGCGAATCGGCCGGCGACACGGCCGCCGTGCGGCTTCGCTTGTCGAACAGGCACAGTTCGCGGGCACGCCTTGCGTCCATGTGCCCGGCGGCATGGCGGCCGGTGATCAGCAGCGCGGTGATGCCCGTGCCATCGTCGAACTCGATCGGCTGGCCTGCCGCGCGGGCGCCTTGCAGCGCGCTGGCCGCGACGCACGCAGCCGTCACTTCCCGCTCGTGGGCCGCCCACGCTTCGGCTGTCGCGGCATGCGCCGCCGGCGCGCTGGCTGGTAGCGCCCAGCCAGACACAGACGCCAGCGAACACCGCGCGTCCATGGCGCCAAGGCAATGAAGTCAGCATGGCGAGGCCTCCGATTACTTGTCTGTTGCGATCCCGAACCCGTGGATTGCCGCGCCGGCCCGGCCGCGTTGAACATCGCGCACATCGGCCATCGCTCCCGGCGGGCGCGCTCTGCGGCACCGCTCACAGCCCACGCATCATCTCCACATGGGCGATGCCGGCATCGAGGAACTCCGGCCCACGCGCAACGAAACCGCAACGCGCGTAGAAGGCAACCGCCGAGGTTTGCGCATGCAGCAGCACCTCGGTTTCACCGCGTTCTCGCGCGGCCTGCATCAGTGCCCCGAGCACGAGCCGACCGGCGCCTGCGCCGCGCAGCGGCTGGCGCACTGCCATGCGTCCAATCTTGCCCACCCCGGGTACGTGCTCGAGCAGCCGGCCGGTGGCCAGCGCCGCGCCGATGCGGTTGTAGGCCACGGCGTGCACGCAGGCGCTGTCGGCCTCGTCCCATTCGAGTTCGGCGGGGATGTGCTGCTCCTGCACGAAGACCTCGGTGCGAATCGCTCGCGCGTCGGCGCCGAGCTCGTCCCAGGTGCCCGTGCGGACCGAGAGCATCGGCTCGCCGTCATCGAAGGCTTGCAGCACCTCGCGCAGCGGCTGAGGCAGCGGCTTGCTTTTCTGTGTAGCCGGGTCGGCGAACACATAGACCAGCTCGCCGGCGGCGAGCAATTCATCCTGACGGAACACGGCGCCCGCCAGCAGCAGCGAGGTGGTGCCGGCGCGCGCGCAGCGGATGCCGATGTCGAGGACGTCGTCGTAACGGGCCGAGGCGTGGTAGTCGAGCGTGGCCTTGCGCACGTAGAGATCACCGCCGAAGGCCTGCATCGACTCGGTGTAGGGCAGCGCCAGCGCTCGCCAGTAGTCGGCCACGGCGGTGTCGAAGTACATCAGGTAGTGCCCGTTGAAGACGATGCCCTGCATGTCGACCTCGGCCCACCGCACACGCAGGCGGTGCAGGTTGCGGAAGGCGCTGCGCTCGGGGCGCGTCTCAGCCGTTGCTGGGGTGGCATCTTGGTTCATGTCGCGAACGCTTCCTGAAGTGCGCGGCCCGCGGCGGCATGCGCGAGCCGGGCCTCGGGCACGGAGCGGCCCATCTTGATGAAGTCGTGGACCACACCGCGCCAGAGCTCGAGTTGCACCGGCAAGCCGGCGGCGCGCAGCACGTCGCCGTAGGCCAGGCCCTCGTCGACCAGCGGGTCGCATTCGGCCAGGCCGATCCAGGCCGGCGCCGCGCCGTGGTGATCGGTGGCCAGCAGCGGCGCGAAGCGCCAGTCGTCGCGCTGGGCCGCATCGATGTAGTGCGCGAAGAACCACTCGATCAGCGGATGGTCGAGCAGCACTCCGCTGGCGTAGCGCCGGTGGGAGTCGCTGTTCGTCTGCGCGGCGGTGCCGGGATAGAACAGCAGCTGCAGCGCCAGCGGCAAGCCGGCGTCACGGGCGAGCAGCGCACACACCGCGGCCAGGGTGCCGCCGGCGCTGTCGCCCCCGATGGCAAGGCGCCCGGCGTCGAGCCCGAGTGCCGCAGCGCCCTCGCCGGCCAGCCACTGCAAGGCATCCCAGGCGTCGTTGACCGCGGCGGGAAAGCGATGGTCGGGCGCGCGGCGATAGTCGAGCGCCAGCACCGCCGCGCCGCTGTGCAAGGCGAGCTGGCGGCACAGGCTGTCGTGCGTTTCCAGGTTGCCGATCGTGAAGCCGCCACCGTGCAGGTAGATGAGCACCGGCAGGGGCTCCGACGAGTTCGCGTACAGCCGCCCTCGGAGCAAGGCGCCGTCGCGGGTCGGCACTTGAAGGTCTTCGATCCGCGCCAGCGGGGCGCGCGGCAGGTCCATGATCTCGGCGCCGATCTCGTAGGCCATGCGTGCCTCTTCGACGGCCAGCGTGTGCAGCGGCGAGCGGCCGGCACGGTGGATGCGCTGCAGCACGCTGCGCGTGGCGGGAGTCAGTGCATCGGGGTTCATGAAGGCGGTGCAGAGTCGGCCCGCGCGGCGCGCTGGGCTTGCGGGCCACGAGCATACTGGCTCGGTCGCAGCCCGGCCCTTGCGCGGGTCCTCAAGGCGAGCCCGTTTCGGCCCCCTCTTTTCATCCCGTCCCACCATGGCCAGCATCTTCTACATCACGCAAGTCCAGTTCGATTTCGGCGCCGTGCGCCAGCTCGGCGCGGAGTGCGCCCGTGTGGGCATCACCCGCCCGCTCGTCATCACCGATGCCGGCGTGCGCGCGGCCGGCGTGCTGCAAAAAGCGCTGGACGCGCTGAAGGATCTGCCGGTCGCCGTGTTCGACGGCACGCCTTCCAACCCGACCGAAGCCGCGGTGCGCGCCGCACGCGAAGTCTGGAAAGCGCACGGCGCCGACGGGCTGATCGCGGTGGGCGGCGGCTCGAGCATCGACCTGGCCAAGGGGCTGGCCATCCTCGCGACGCACCCGGGCGAGCTGAAGACCTACGCCACCATCGAAGGCGGCTCGCCGAAGATCACTGCCGCGGTGGCGCCGCTGATCGCGGTGCCGACCACGGCCGGCACGGGCAGCGAGGTGGCACGCGGCGCCATCGTCATCGTCGACGACCACCGCAAGCTCGGCTTTCACTCCTGGCACCTCGTGCCGAAGGTGGCGATCTGCGACCCCGAGCTCACGCTCGGGCTGCCGGCTGGCCTGACGGCGGCCACCGGCATGGACGCCATCGCGCACTGCATGGAGACCTTCCTGTCGGCGGCCTTCAACCCGCCTGCCGACGGCATCGCGCTCGACGGCCTCGAGCGTGCCTGGGCGCACATCGAGCGCGCCACCAACGAGGGCAGCGACCGCGAGGCGCGCAAGCAAATGATGAGCGCTTCGATGCAGGGCGCGATGGCTTTCCAGAAAGGGCTGGGCTGCGTGCACTCGCTCAGCCATGCGCTGGGCGGCGTGAACCCGCGGCTGCACCACGGCACGCTCAACGCGATGTTCCTGCCGGCCGTAGTGCGCTTCAACGCCGAGGCCGAAAGCGTCAAGGCCGAGCGCCGCCTGGAACGCATGGCGCATGCGATGGGGTTGGCGGCGGCGGGCGACATCCCCGACGCCATCACGGCGATGAACGCCCGCCTGGGCCTCGCGCCCGGCCTGGCCGCGCTGGGCGTGGAGCGCGACTGCTTCGACAAGGTGATCGAAGGCGCGCTGGCAGACCATTGCCACCAGACCAATCCGCGCCTGGCCAGCGCCGAGGACTACCGCTCAATGCTCGAGGCGGCGATGTAGCTTCGTCCGGCTCCGTCTGAACCGGCGCTACAGCGGCTCGACGCGCATCGCCGGCCCTCGGCCCAGCGCCTCGGCCAGCTCGTCGGCCAGCCGCTCGCTCTCGGCGGCGGCCCGGCTCCAGTCGCGCACGCGATCTTCGAGCCGGTGGGCATAGCGCCTGAAGTCGCTGCGGTCGGGCAGTTTGGCGCCGGGGAGCGTTTTGATCCATTCCGGATCGGGCGCCAGCACGACCACGTTGTCCAGAAATGGCGTGCAGCGATGGCGGCGCGTCCACGCCTTGTCCAGCCACCCCGGCACTACCGCCTGCTGAAAGTGCAGATAGAGCACGAGGCCGTGCTCCGCCTCGGCAACCGCCTCTGCCAGGCCGGCCACGCTCGCCTCGCGCGCCGTGTTGATCGTCGGGTAGTTCCAGTGCAGGTGATAGTCGGTGATGCCGCCGTCCGGCCGGGATCGACCTCGTAGGTTTGGTGGATGTAATCGTGCTCCAGGCGCCGAAAGCCCGCCACCGGATCGGCGAGCGCTGCGGTGGCTATGCGCCAGGCGCCGATCGAGGCTCCGACCAGGTGTACCGGCTGCGCAGCTCGGGGCAACCACTCGCCAAACACATATCGGTCGAGCGCCCCCAGCACCAAGCCCTTGGGCCCGCCCGCGGCGGCCGCGACGACGCGCACATCCCCGGGCCGAAGGCCATGCCGCTCCAAGTGTGCCCGGGCAGTTCGGCCGGCCAGGATACGGAGCGCGCGTGGGAAAAAGGACATCGCTTGGATGCTAGCCGTGCGCGCGGAGCGGCTCGGCGCAGAGAAGAGCGCCGTCCTTGCACCTTGTCCTACAAGCGGCTTGCAAGCCAGACTACAGCGGGCAAACCCTTGCTTCTGTGAGAATCGTTAGGGCAGTGCTTCGAAAGGCCGTAAGCGCCTCTCGCTTCTCGACTTGTTGAACGCAGTCGCCGACCTCCTCTCATGCTGACTCCTCATCTTCCTTGCGTGCTCACGACCTTTCCGGCTGTCTTGCCTGTAAGCGGATGGCGCTCGAGTTTTGCGCGGGCGCCGAATTCGGCGTCGGTTTCGCGGGCACAACCGTTGCTCTACTGCCGGGCAGCACGGTTCACGGCGGCTGTCACGACCAGTGACAAAGCTCCGGTCCCGTCGGCGAACGCCCACCGTCTTCCCTTCATCAATGGCTGGAGGTTGAACTCGAAGGTTCAACGAACCGATTCCCTTCAGCCCCCGCAGGCTCGTGCCTTCTTGCCGTACGAGTCCGACGCACTTACCGAAACCCGCCCCTAGCCCTGCCCGCGCAATGAAACTCACCGAAACGATTTCCGACGTATCGCCGCTTGCAGACGTCGCGACGGCACCGCAGCTCATGCGCGGCAGCATGACGCCACGGCCCTGGGCCGGCCTTGGCGGCAGCCTGCGTGCAGGCCTTGGCGCGGCGCTCGGTGACAAGTCGACTGCGCTGCCGGTTGCTGCACAGGCGAGCTGGGCAGGCATCGCGGCCGATCGCCGCCGGCTGTTGCTGGCGCTGGTCGTGGGCAGCGCCACGTTCGCCACCTTGGTGCTCGAAAGCGTCGCGCCGGTCGGTGACGGCGGTCCCTGGGCCGGTGTCCAGACTGGCTTGTTCGCGCTGCTCTTCGCCTGGGTTTCGGCCGGCTGCGTGACCGCGGTGATGGGCTACCTGACGCTGCTGCGTGGCGACCGCCATGCGCTGACCGCCGCGGGTGTGGCCAACCACGCCATCGATCCGTCTGCACGCACCGCGATCATCATGCCGATCTGCAACGAAGACATCGCCACGGTGGCCGCAGGTCTGCGCGCCACTTGCGAGTCCTTGATCGCGGCACAGCAGCAGGCCGGTGCGCCGCCGGTGTTCGATGTCTACCTGCTCTCCGACACCGCCGATCCGAAACTGCGCGAGGCCGAATTGCTCGCCCTCCAGGCGCTGCGCGCCGCGCTCGGCGACCTGCCGGTCTACTACCGCTGGCGCCAGCGCCGCACCAAGAAGAAGGCCGGCAACGTGGCCGACTTCTGCCGCCGCTGGGGGCGCCAGTACCGCTACATGATCGTCCTCGACGCCGACAGCGTGATGAGCGGCGAGGCGCTGCTCACAATGGTGCGCCTGATGGAAGCGCACCCGCGTGCCGGCATCGTGCAGACGGCGCCGCGCTCTTGCGGTCACGATTCGCTGCATGCCCGCGTGCAGCAGTTCGCCGGCCGGGTCAGCGGCGCGCTGTTCAGCGCGGGCCTGCGCTACTGGCAGCTCGGCGAATCGCACTACTGGGGCCACAACGCGATCCTGCGCGTCGAGCCTTTCATGAAGCATTGCGCCCTGGCCCCGCTGGCCGGACGCGGTGGCCTGTCAGGACCGATCCTCTCGCACGATTTCGTGGAGGCCGCGCTGATGCGCCGTGCCGGCTACGAAGTCTGGCTGGTCCCTGACATCGAGGGCAGCTTCGAGCAGCCGCCGCCGCACCTGATCGACGAGCTCACGCGCGACCGCCGCTGGTGTCAGGGCAACCTGCAGAACGCCCGGCTGGTCGCCGAGCCTGGCATCGCCGGCGTGCACCGCGCGATGTTCGTGACCGGCGCCATGTCGTACGTTGCTTCGCCGCTGTGGTTGGCTTTTGCCTTGCTGGGAGTGCTCCCGTGGCTCGTGAGCGGCACCGGTGCGGGGGTTCCCGACGGCGGTTTGCCGATGGCAGCCGTCGGCCTGTGGGCTGCAACGCTGGCGCTGCTGTTCCTGCCCCGGGTGCTGGCCGTGCGTCTCATCGTGCAGCGCGGCGAAGCCGCTGCCTACGGCGGGACGGGCAAGCTGGCGGTGAGTGCCGTGCTGGAGGCGCTGCTTTCGGCCCTGCAGGCGCCGGTGCGCATGGTGGCGCATTCCATCTTCGTGGTGGGCGCCCTCACCGGCTTGAAGCTGGCCTGGAAATCACCCTCGCGCGAAGCCACTGCAGTGGGCTGGCGGGAAGCCGCCGGTCGCTTCGGCGTGGTTGGCGCACTTGTCGCCGCCGCGCTGGCCTGGTGGATGGCCGGTCAGCCGGCCGACGCGTGGCGTGTGCTGCCCCTGGCACTGCCGCTCATGCTGGCCGTGCCCCTGGCGGTGGTGACGAGTCGCACAGGTGTGGGACGGGCGTGGCGTCGGCGCGGTTGGCTGCTGATTCCGGAAGAAACGCGTCCCCCAGCAGTGATGCAGGCGGCGTGGCGCCATGCCGGAGCCGAAACCATCGAGCTTCCTCCGCAGGCCGAAGTGCCCGCCCTGCCGACGCCTGTAGCTGTGCAGCCAGCATGGCCGGCTCGTCATCCGGTTTCCGGTCGCGGCGAACGCGGCAGCGCAGGCAGCCTGGCTTGGCCGGGCGCCCGCAGCGTTGCCTTCGCCAGCTTTGCAATGGCCAGCGTGGTCGCCATGATGGTGCCCAACACCGTGGCCACCGGGGGGCTGTCTGCCAGTGACCTGGCGGCGATGCGCATCGTGATGATGGCGTCCAGCCCCGAAGCCGCACCGCGCGTGCTCGAAGAACAACGGCGCGCGACGCCACAGCGTGGTGTGCGCCGGGTCGCGGTCAAAGCCACCGGCGATGCGGTTCGTCGTGTGAAGAGCCGCCCGACCAGCATCTGACGGGGACGGACGAGCCGGTATCGCCGGCTCGTCCGAATCTCGCAGTTCACCGCAGCGGTTTCAGCGCCCGGTTCGCAATTTTGCGAAAGCAGCGGCCATCGCACTGCCCGACTTGTCAGCTGGCGCGGCCGAGCGCGGTGTGCCGATACGTTCACCGCGAGCCGGCGCTTGGTAGGCGTTGCCTGCGCCCGTTCGCGGCGCGGGTTTGCCGTCGAGCTTCATCGTCAGTGAAACCCGTCCGCGCGCGAGATCGACCTCGAGCACCCGCACCTTGACGACGTCGCCGGTCTTCACGACCTCACGCGCATCGCTGACGAACTTGTTGGCCAGCTGGCTCACATGCACGAGGCCGTCCTGGTGCACCCCCAGATCGACGAAGGCGCCGAAGGCCGCCACGTTGCTGACCGTGCCCTCGAGCAGCATGCCGGGCTGCAGATCCCTCAGGTCTTCGATGCCGTCGTTGAAGCGGGCCGCCTTGAAGCCGGGGCGCGGATCGCGGCCGGGTTTTTCCAGCTCTGCAAGTACGTCCTTGACGGTGATCGCGCCGTGGCGCTCGTCCGCGAAGGCTTCCGGCTTCAAGGCACGGATCACGTCGCTCTTGCCCATCACCTCACCGGCCGGGCGGCCCAGCGTGGCGACGATTCTCTCGACGAGCGGATAAGTTTCCGGGTGCACGCCGGAGCCGTCGAGCGGGTTGTTGCCACCGCGGATGCGCAGGAAACCCGCCGCCTGCTCGAAGGTCTTCTCGCCCAGCCCGCCCACCTCGCGCAACTGGCGGCGGTTGCCGAAGGCGCCGTGCGCGTCGCGCCAGCGCACGATGTTCGCCGCCACGGCCGCGCTCAGACCCGACACGCGCGCCAGCAGCGGCGCCGAGGCGGTGTTCAGATCGACGCCGACCGAATTGACGCAATCCTCGACCACTGCATCGAGCATGCGCGCGAGTTCGCTCTGGTTCACGTCGTGCTGGTACTGGCCCACGCCGATCGATTTGGGATCGATCTTCACCAGTTCGGCCAGCGGGTCCTGCAGCCGCCGCGCGATCGAGACCGCGCCGCGCAGGCTGACGTCGAGCTCGGGCAGCTCCTTGCTCGCGAACTCCGAGGCGGAGTAGATCGAGGCGCCCGATTCGCTGACGACCATCTTTTCGATGGGCGTTGCCGGCGCGGGTTGCGACGCGGCGGGCGCCGAGCCGTCGGTCATTCGCTTGATCAGGTCGGCCGCCAGCCTGTCGGTTTCGCGGCTGGCCGTGCCGTTGCCGATGGCAATGAGGTTCACGCCGTGGGTGGCGGCGAGCCGGCCGAGCGCGTGCAGAGAGCCGTCCCAGTCCTTGCGCGGCTCGTGCGGATAGACCGTCGCGGTGTCCAGCACCTTGCCGGTGTCGCTGACCACCGCGACCTTCACGCCCGTGCGGATGCCAGGGTCCAACCCCATCACCACGCGCTTGCCTGCGGGTGCGGCGAGCAGCAGATCGCGCAGGTTCTCGGCGAACACCTTGATGGCGACCTTTTCGGCATCCTCGCGCAGGCGCGCGAACAGGTCGCGTTCCAGGCTCAGGCTGAGCTTGACCTTCCAGGCCCAGGCGATGCACTTGCGGATCAGGTCGTCGCCGGCCCGGGCCCGATGGCTCCAGCCGAGATGCAAAGCGATGCGCGCCTCGGCCACTGAAACCTTGCCGGGCACCGGCTCCTCGGCCAGCACCAGCTTGGCATCAAGGATCTGCTGCGTGCGGCCGCGAAACACCGCCAGCGCACGGTGCGAAGGCACCCTGGCGATCGGCTCGATGTAGTCCAGATAGTCGCGCAGCTTTGCCACGTCGGGCTGCAGCGGATCCTTGCCTTCCATCAACTTGGCGCGGAAAAGACCCGTCTCCCACAGCCAGCCGCGCAGCGACTGCACCAGCCCCGCGTCCTCCGCCCAGCGCTCGGCGAGGATGTCGCGAACGCCGTCGAGCAAGGCCAGCGCGTCGGCAAAGCCCGCCTCGGCGAGGGCTGCCGCGCCACCCTCATGAGCCGCTGCGAAGGACGCCGCCTCGTCCAGCGGCACCAACGTCGGGTCACCGAACAGCCGGTCGGCCAGCGGCTCCAGACCCGCCTCGCGTGCGATCGTCGCCTTGCTGCGGCGCCTGAGCTTGTAGGGCAGGTAGAGGTCTTCGAGTTCTTGCTTGGTCGGCGCGGCATCGATGGCGATGCGCAGCTCGGCGCTGAGCTTGCCCTGTTCGTCGATGCTCCTGATCACTGCGGCGCGGCGCTCTTCCAGCTCGCGAAGATAAGAAAGGCGCGCTTCGAGGTCACGCAGCTGGGTGTCGTCGAGGTTGTCCGTCGCTTCCTTGCGGTAGCGCGCGATGAAGGGGACGGTGGCGCCGCCGTCGAGCAGTTCGACGGCCGCTTTCACCTGGGCCGCTCGGACCTTCAGTTCGGTGGCGAGCTGCAGCAGGATCTTGTCGGCAGTATTCAATGGGGAAAGCGATGCGAAAAGCGGCGGTGCGCCGCGAAGGCGCGCAGTGTGCCACTGGCCACCGGGTCGAACCCTCACCCCCACCCTCTCCCGCAAGCGGGGAGAGGGAGTAATCCGGCTTGGACGCTAGGCCAGATTGCGTTCGGCCAGCGGCGGCGGGTTGTACTGGTACAGCCAGGTTTCGCTCATGGGCTGCCCGGCACTGCTGAGGAACAGGCGCAGATCGATGGGCTCCTCGTCGGGGGGCGGCACCACGTCGAACATCGCGCGCCAGCCGTTGATCGCGAGCAAGGGCCGCGCGGAGGTGATCTCGATCTTGCCGCGCGAGGCGGTGACGACCGCCTCGACCTTGGCTTTCGGGCCGAGCAGGCCCAGGTCGCCCCCGGCGAAGTCGACCGCGAAGCGCCACGAGAAGTGCTTGCGGGCCTGGCCGACGATGCCGCCCAACCCCGTACGCGTGGCCAGGCAGCGCGCCATCGGCGGCACGGCCGGCTGGGCGCCCCAGTGCAGGCGATACGAGAACAGCAATTCTTCGCCGGGCTGGGGTGCGCGATCGGGGTTCCACAGCACGACGATGTTGTCGAAGGTTTCGTCCACCGTCGGAATCTCGATGAGCTGCACCGAGCCGGCTTCCCAGCCGGCTTTCGGCTCCACCCACAGGCTCGGGCGCTTCTCGTAGAAGACGCCGTCGTCCTGGTAGTTGTCGAAGTCGCGGTCGCGCTGCATCAGGCCGAAGCCGCGCGGGTTGAGATCCTTGTACGCGTTGAAGCGCAGCGTGCGGGGGTTGTTCAGCGGGCGCCAGATCCACTCGCCTTCGCCGGTGAACATCTGCAGGCCGTCGCTGTCGTGGATTTCCGGGCGCCAGTCGTTGGCCATGCGGCGGTCGTTTTCGCCGGTCTGGAACATGCTGGTGAGCGGCGCGATGCCTAGCCGTTCGATCGTCTTGCGCGGGTACAGGGCCGCGTCGATGTCCATCACCTGGGTGTCGCCGGGCGTGATGAGGAAGCGGTAAGCGCCGGCAATGCTCGGCGAATCGAGCAGCGCGTAGACGGTGATGCTGCTGGCACCCTGCGCGGGCTTTTCGAGCCAGAACGAAACGAAGTTCGGAAACTCCTCGGGCCGCGGCAGGCCGGAATCGATCGCCAGGCCGCGTGCTGACAGGCCGTACTGCCATTGGCCGCCCACCGCGCGGAAGTAGCTCGCGCCGAGGAAGGCACAGATGTCGCGTTCCGGATCGGTGTGGAAGTTCAGCCGGAAGCCGGCGAAACCCAGGTCCTTCGGCAACTGGCTGCCCTGCACGCCGCTCTTGCCGTAATCGAACATCGACGGGTCGTAGGCGAGCTCGCGGGCCTGGCCGTCGACGAGCTCGTGAATGCGGACCGGGGATTTGAAAAAGAGCCCCAGGTGGAAGAACTGTGCTTGCAGGCGCAGCCGGTCGTCGCGCCACAACGCATGCTCGGGGCGAAAGCGGATCGCCTGGTGCTGGTCCCAGTCGAGCGAGTCGATGGCCGGAGGCAGTGTGGTGGGCGGCGCTTGGTAAGCCCGGGCCGCCAGCTCGCGCGCCCGGCCCTTGAGCCCCGCATAGTCGAAAGGCTGCGGCTTGCCGAGGGTCTCCAGCGTGGCCGCGCCGGCCGCATGGCCGAACAGGGTTTGTAGGGCTGCCGAGGCGGCCAGGCCGCCGACGAAGTGTCTTCTTTGCATGGAGCGGTCGTGTTGTCGTGGAAACCAGCTTGCCGCACGGGCCGCAGAGGCGAAGCGTCCGCTGACCGGGTCACCGCCCGGCGCTGACGCGATGCAACGACAGCGATGCAGCGAGCAACGACGCAGCGTAGCGGCCCGCCGGCGCCCGGTCTGTAGGACAGCAGCCAGAATTCTGTAAACGGCCGCGCCCTGCCGACGCGCAGGGGCGGTCAGACGGCGTGCAGACCCAGCGTCTCGAACAGCGCTTCGTCGCGTGCCACGTCCGGGTTGCCGGTCGTGAGCAGCTTCTCGCCGTAGAAGATGGAGTTGGCGCCGGCCAGAAAGCACAGCGCCTGGATGGCGTCGCCCATTTGCTGGCGGCCTGCGGACAGCCGCACGTAGGCCGTCGGCATGGTGATGCGCGCCACCGCGATCGTGCGCACGAACTCGAAGGGATCGAGCTTGTCGGTGCCGGCCAGCGGCGTGCCCTCCACCTGCACGAGCTCGTTGATCGGCACCGACTCCGGGTGCGGATCGAGGTTGGCAAGCTGCGCCACCAGGCCGGCCCGCTCGCGCCGGCTCTCGCCCATGCCGACGATGCCGCCGCAGCACACGTTCATGCCGGCCTCGCGCACATGGGCCAGGGTCTGCAGCCGCTCCTCGTACACGCGCGTGCCGATGATGCGGCCGTAGGCCTCGGGCGAGGTGTCGAGGTTGTGGTTGTAGTAATCGACGCCGGCTTCCTTGAGCGCCGCGGCCTGGGGCCGGCTCAGCATGCCGAGCGTGCAGCAGGCCTCGAGACCCAGCGACTTGACCTCGCGCACCAGTGCGGCCACTTTCTCGATGTCGCGGTCTTTCGGTTCGCGCCAGGCCGCGCCCATGCAAAAGCGCGTAGCGCCGGCCGCCACCGCGGCTTCGGCGGCGGCGCGCACGGCGCTCGGCTCCATCAGCTTGTCGGCTTCGACGCCGGTGTCGTAATGCACCGACTGCGGGCAGTAGGCGCAATCCTCCGGGCAGCCGCCGGTCTTGATGGACAGCAGGGTCGAGCGCTGCACTGCGTTGGCGTCGAAGTGCTCGCGGTGCACTTGCTGGGCACGGAACATCAGGTCGTTGAAGGGCAGGTCGAACAAGGCCAGCGTGGCTTCGACGCTCCAACGTTCGCACGCGGGGTGGAGGTGGCGCGCCTCGGAGCGGACCACGTGAACAGGCTGTACGGCGGCATTCATGAGAGGCTGTGCAAGGGGAGTTTCTGCAGATGCCGGGGGTTCTAACACAGGGTGCCGGCAAGATCAGGGAACGGTTGCCCTGCCGGCCAGCCAGTCGAGCGCGCCCTGCCCCGCCACCCGCCCGCTGGCCATGCTGGCCGTGAGGAGGTAGCCGCCCGTGGGCGCTTCCCAGTCGAGCATTTCGCCGGCGCAGAACACGCTCGGCACGGCGCGCAGCATCAGCCGTTCATCCAGCGATTGCAGGCGCACGCCGCCGACAGTGCTGATCGCTTCGGCGATGGGCCGGGGCGACACCAGCCGCAGCGGCAGGGCCTTGCATGCCGCCGCAAGCTGCACCGGGTCGTGCATCGCTTCCTTGCCGAGCACTTCATACAGCAGCGCTGCCTTGACGCCGGTGATGCCGAGCCGGCTCCTCAGTTGCGTGGCCAGCGTGCGCGGCCCGCGCGGACGCCCGACTTCCGCGGCGACGAACTCGGCGCTGCGGTCGGGAAGGAGGTCGAGGTGGATCGTCGCGGCGCCTTCTGCCGCGATTTCATCGCGCAGTGCGCTCGACGCCGCGTAGACCAGGCTGCCTTCGATGCCGGTGGCCGTGACGACGAACTCGCCCTGGCGCCGGAATTGCGCGCCGTGGCGGTCGGTGAAGGCCAGCACCACCGGCTTGATCGGCGCACCGGCGAAGCGCTCGCGGAAATGCTCGCTCCAGCCGATCGGCTGGCCGGCATGGCCCACGTCGAAACCGCAGTTCGAGGGCAGCAGCGGCGCCGTCTCCACGCCGCGGGCCGCCAGCGGCGCGGTCCAGGCGCCGTCCGAACCGAGCTGCGGCCAGCTCGCGCCGCCCAGCGCCAGCACCACCGCGTCGGCCTTCGCGGCGCGCTCGCCCTGCGGCGTCGCGAAACGCAGTGCGCCGTCTTCCGCCCACCCCTGCCAGCGATGCCGACTGTGAAAACCGACGCCGGCCGTACGCAGGCGGTGCAGCCAGGCGCGCAACAGCGGCGCGGCCTTGAGGTCGGTCGGAAACACGCGGCCCGAGCTGCCGACAAAGGTGCTGACGCCAAGCCCTTCGGCCCAGTCGCGCACCGCGGCCGGCGGCAGCACCTCGAGCCAAGCGCCGACCTCCTCAGTGCGCGGGCCGTATCTCGCGCAAAAGTCTTTCAGCGGCTCGCCGTGCGTGAGGTTCAGGCCGCCCTTGCCGGCCAGCAAAAACTTGCGGCCGACCGAGGGCATGGCGTCGTACAGATCGACGCGCGCCCCGCCGGCGGCCAGCACCTCTGCCGCCATCAGCCCGGCCGGCCCGCCGCCAATGACAGCCACCTTGGCCGCGGCCGGGGTGTCGCCGTCGATCCGGTGGCATTCGGTCGGCGCCGATGCGCCGCTCACAGTTGCGGATGACGCCGACGCCGACGCGCCCCCAGCGTCGCCGGCAGGCGCTGCCATGCTCACCCTGCGTCGCGCAGTTCTTGCGCAGGCGCGGCTGTCACCGGCTGGGGCCACACGATCTCGAAATGCTCGAGCACCAGCTCCAAGCTCTCGCTCGCCTCGAAGCCTTCGCGCTCGCCGCGTTCGGCGAAGTCCTGCCGGTGGGCGGTGAGCCACCAGCGCAGGCTCAGGTCGCCCTCGCCGGCCTCGAAGGCGAAACGGTCGTCGATGTCGTGGAAGTGGCGCAGCTCGACGTGGGTGTTGCGCACGATGGCGCGCGGCCGGCCGGCGCCGTCGAGCACCACGAGGTGGTCGCCCGGTTGCGGCAGGGGCTCGAGGTCCTTCTGGAAGTCGCGGTGCAGCGTGGCATGGGCGCGCTTGATGCCGCGGGCCACCAGATCGGCCAGTTCGTCGGCGAGCGGCCGTGTGTGGCCGAGGGCGCTGGCCGCGAAGCCTTCGACCTTAATACCGCACTGGCGCTGGTAGTCGAGCCAGAAGGGCTCGATGTCCTCGGCGCGGCCGGGTTGGGGCGACGCGCTCATCGAAGCGCCTTTGCCGCAGGGCGTTGCGCATGTCGCAACACCGGCATGGGGGGTCGCCGGGGTACAGCGAAAGTGCGAACGCGGATCGGTGTCATCTCAGTTGCTCCACGTGCTTCGCGCAACCCACGACGCATGAACCGTCGCAGCCAGGCAGACGCCGCAGATCCGGCTTCGCCGGTCTGCTGGCGTCGCCCCCTCGAGGGGGAGGCGCCGCAGGCGCTTCGGGGGTGGTTCATTCAGGCAGTTTGACATGCGACCCCGGCCGCGAGCGGCAGGCTATGCGCTGCGAAACCGGGTCGCCTTCACGAACACGATCGCCAGCAGCGGCAGCACCAGACCGATCGCGGTCGCGGTGATGAACAGCCACCCGAGTTCGCCGTAATCGGCCGGCACCTGCACCGCCCCGCCGGGGGCTTTCACCTCCCGCGTGACGAGGAACACCTCGTTGAGGTACTTCGTGCCGAGCTGCGAGGCCGACAGCGCGAGGTTCGTGAACGAGGCCATGACGGCGAAGAAGGTCGCTTTCAGACGGTCCGGCGCCGAATTGGCGATCCACGCCAGCATCGGCACCATGGCGATCTGGCCGAGCGGCGACTCGAGCGCCGTGTCGATGAGCGCAATCGCTCGGGCGTCGATCACGCCGCCCGTGAGCGCCGCTGTCCATTCGTGCAGCCCGTAGTACATGCCGACGATCGGCAGGCTGAGCAGCGTGCTGGCGACGGTGAGCAGGCCGACGATGTAGGCGATCGAACGCTCCGCCATGAAGCGGCGGAAGATGAACAGGCCCGCCAGCGTCAGCACGCTGCCCAGCAGCGACAGCATGGCGATGAACTGCTGGTCGAAATCGAGCTCGTCGATCATCCACCAGGTCGAGCCCGCGCCCGGGCCGGGCATGGCCCGGAACACGAAGATGACCACGGCCGTGCCGACCAGCACGTTGCGCGCCTCGGCCGGCAGCTCGCGCGTGAGCTGCCGGATGAGGAACAGCACGATCGCCATCGAGGCCACGAAAATGATCTCCTGCCCCGCCGCCACGTCGCCCAAGCCGACCGCCACGGCGACGGCCGCGAAGGAGAGCCCGCCGCCGAGGATCCACCAGTTGATCGGCGGGGGCTCGCCGTGCGGGTTCATCATCGTGCGCAGTTGCTCGTCCGAGAACCCCTTCCCGGCGAGCCCGGCCGCCTGGCGCCAGCGCAACCACAGGCCGAGCGCCACGCCGAGCACCGACACCACCGGAATGATCAGCGCGAGTTCGTAGATGCGCAGGTAGAGCCGGGCCAGCTCGTCGGGAGGCAGGGCGCCGGCGTCCCGCAGCAGCACCACGTTGGCCACCGAGATCAGCACCGAGCCGCCGATGATCGCCACGCGGCCGAGCGTCTGCATGGTCGTGTGCATGGAGCGCAGCATGGCCGGCGCGATGGGCCGGCCTTCGCTGTCGAAACGCGGAACGGCCTCAACCGTCATGGCGTCGGCCACCGTGTCCTGTACGACATAACCGATGGGTGCCAGCAGCGCGGACAGCACGAACCAGGCTTCCACCGTGGCCACCGCCTGCATGGCTTCGGTGTGCCCGAGCAGCCCGATCATGATGAAGAGGCTTGCGGCGATCAGGCCGGCGCCGATGAACACGAGGCCGGCCTTCCAGCGCCACAGCAGATCGACGAGGTGCCCGAGCGGCATCTTGAGCGACCATGGCAGCGTGGCCCAGAAGCCGAGTGCGGCGAGGAACTCGGCCGACAGCCCCAGACGCTCCTTCACGTAGAAGGTGCCGACGATGGCGGTGAGCCCCGAGATGCCTGCGGCGACATACACCATCAGCGGCGGCAGGTACGACCACCGCATTTCGCGGCCGAGCCCGAGGACGTTGCGATCCGCCCACCGCCGCAACGCAGCGGCCGCGCTTGCAAACGAGGACGAGTTCGCGGCGGGATCGGTACTCATCGCGCGGAACATATCAGGTCGGGCGTGGCCTCGCAGCGCTTGCGACCCCTGGGCATGTCGGTTGCTGCAAATCGGCATGCTGAAACACCTGATTCCCACGCTGTTCCTTGCCGCAACGGCCACCGTTGCAAGCGCCCAGGGCGGCGCCGTCGACCGCAACGACGCTGCGGGCCGCGGCGGTCCTGCCGTTCAAGTATCCGAATTCGGCCGCTACACGCTGCGGGCCAACGCGGTCAACAGCGAGTCCCTGGCGCCTGGCACGGCAGAAAACCACGGCATCGAGCGCGCGGCCGACCGCGCCGTGCTGAACCTCGTGGTTCTCGAGCGCAAGGACGGACGGCAGATGCCGGTGCGGGCCGAGGTCAGCGCCACCCAGCGCAATCTGCTCGGGCAAACCGAGGCGATCGAAATGCGCGAAATCGAGCAAAACGGGCGTGTGTCCTATCTCGGCACTTTCGGCCTTGCCCCCCTGCGAAATTTCAGCTTCACGATCACTGCACGGCCGGTCGGCGGCGGCGAGCCGATGACGATCGAGTTCGAGGACCGTCTGATCGCACGCGACCGATGAGCCTTCGCTACAGGCGTATCAACGGCAGCCGGTTCGGCGGGCCTGCGCCGCTCACCCGCAGGGGTTGAGCGATCGCAGGCCGCCTCACGGTCAGCGACCCGGTTCGATCGTGTAATTGCTGGTGAACTCGTCCTTGCTGATACGGTTGTCGCCGTTCTTGTCGAAGCGCTTCCAGTTGCGGTCCACATCCGCCGTGTCTTTGACCTCGGCCTTGTCGAGCGAGCCGTCCTTGTCGTCGTCCAGGCGCGAGAACAGCCCCGCAGGCGGGGCGTCAGAACCGGCCATGCTGCCGCCGTTGGCGCCAGACGTGGCGGCCATGCCGCCGCCAGCTGACGCCGGCAGCGCGGTCACGAAATAGCGGTCGATGTCGGCGACCCACACACGGTCGTTGAGATTTTCGTAGCGGCTGTCGGGAAAGTTCTTCATCGCCTGGAGCTTGGACTTCGTGATGTCGAGCACGAGTTCGTCCTTGCCGTCGGTCAACTTGAACGACGTCAGCGGGAAGGCGTAGTTCTGATCCGGCGAGACCCAGCTCGGGTCGAATTCGAGCACGGCGTAGTGCACTTTCTGCGTGGCCATGTTGATGATCAGCTCTTCGATCTCGCCGATCTTCTCGCCGCTTTTGCTGTTCACGTCCTTGCCGATCAGGTCGCTCGCGCGGTGCGCCCGCGCGCCGCGTGTCGGCTGCTTGATGCCCTGTACCGTGTCGAGCTTGGCGAGGTAGTCGGGGTCGTTCCAGATGCCGTCGTCCCAGCCGGCTCGGTCGATCTTCCCGCGCTCGAGCTTGGCTTCGCTCATGTTGTAGACCACGTCGTCGCGATCTGCGGCAATGCGCAGCTCGGTAGTCGGCACGGCGTACAGCTCCTCGCCCTGCAGGATGCCCGGATCGAACTTCAGGATCGCGTAGCGCACGTCGCCGGTATTCATGTTGACGATCATGTCGCCGATCTCCCCAATGTTGTCGCCCTTGGGGTTGCGCACGCTCATGCCGATCATTTCGCTGGCACGCACGCCGCGGTACTGCGTTTTCTGGGCAGCCTTGCTGCCGGTGGTTGCACTGTTTGCCTGAGCCTTGTCGGCGCTGGTGCTGGTTTGCGCATGGCTCGGCATGGAAAAGCCCATGGCGATGGCGGCCGGCACGACGGCGAACCGGGCGAGTCTGGAAAGGGTTGTAGTGCTCGAGAGGGTTGTGTTGCGCATGGTGCTTCTCCTGGTCGAAATAGAGGACTGCTTCGCGAGCCCGAAAAGCGTTGGTACATCTTGAGCCGGCAAGCAAGATGCCTGTGCCGCCGTGTTGAGTCAGTCGTCCGTTTCAGGACGATCAGACGCCCGGGAAATAAACGACACCGGTGACCTTGCCGCCCGGCTCAACGTGATTCAGCTCCGTTCGTGACGGGCTTGAAGCGCCGACTCGCCCTCGCCCGACAGCGGCGCATTGCGGTCGTAGGGCGGGCTGGCCTTGACCGCTTCGCGCGTGAGCTTCACCCGCACTTGGCGGGCGCTCCAGTCGACGCTTTCGATGGCCTCGGGCGACACCAGCACGAGCCGCCCCGGCAGCCAGTTGCGCGTGTCGACGACGGCTTGGCGTATTTGCCAGGAGCGCTCGTCGAACAGGAAATCCTCGATGTGGCCGATGCTGCCGTCGCCGGCCTCGATGTGGTAGCCGATCACCTCCTTGCTGCTGCGCAGGTTCGGGTCGGCGGCGGCGTCCTCGGCCTGCGCGGCGCGCTGCGAAAGCTCACGCGCCCGGCCGTCTTCAGCCTGCGGTACAGCCATCGCACCGACCGTCAGCGGATACGCCGCCGCACCCCACAAGCCGGTGCCGGTCCAGTAGTAGGGATAGCCGTAGTGATCGGAGAAGGCAATCTCGTGCTGCCGGGAGACCGGCTTGTCGGCGTCGATGCCCGGCGCGTCTTCGATCTGCTGGCGCGACAGGGCCACGGTGAGCCGTTGCTGGTCGCGGTCGAGCCGCTCTATCGAATGCGGAGAGATGAGCACCTTGCGGCCGGACAGCCAGCCGCCGGTGTCCACGACGAGATGCCGGATCACCCAGTGCCGGTCGTCGAAATAGACCTCGCGCACGCGACCGATTTCGCCATCGCGGGCGTCGAGCTTGAACCCTTCGAGTTGCCTGGTGCTGAAGAGCATGGTCGGATCCTCCAACAAAGTTGACGTTTCGTTACGGGCAGAGCTTGTGCCCGCGGAGGGACGGCGACTGCTTCTTGCGGACCTGCGGGTCGCCCGCGATGACCCCGCTTCCGTTGGCGGGAAGCGGTGCGGCAAAACGATCCGCCACTGCGAGGTCGGGCTTTCCCGGCCCGCTCTGGAATGCAGATCGACGAGCGGCGCGAAAGGCCGCCCGCTAGGGCTCAAGCCTGCACGCGCAGCGCTCGGCGCAGCTTCTTGCCGATCTCGGGCCTGCCCGCGAACGGGTCGGTCGGATTGCGCGGCAGGAGGATGTCTTCGAGCCGCGTCTGCACGCCGGCCAGCGCCTGCGGGTGGCTGTAGATGTAGAAGCGCTTCTCGCGCACGGCGTCGAACACCGATTGCGCCACCTGCGCGGCGCTCACCTTGCCCGAGTTGACCGCCTTGTCGCTCATCGCCTGGGCGACGAGTTGGCTCGCGGTCGGCTTTTGTGCAGCCATCGCACCCGGGCGGTTGCGCTGGCTGCGGCTGATGCCGGTCGGCACGAAATACGGGCACAGCACCGAGGCGCCGACCTGTTCGGTAACGAGCCGCAGATCCTGGTAGAGCGTTTCGCTGAGCGCCACGACGGCATGCTTGCTGACGTTGTAGACGCCCATGTTCGGCGCGTTCACCAAGCCGGCCATCGAAGCGGTGTTGACGATGTGGCCCCGGTAGTCCGGGTCGGCCTGGGCGGCGGCCAGCATCATCGGCGTGAAGACGCGCACGCCGTGGGCTACGCCCATGAGGTTGACGCCGACGACCCATTCCCAATCGGCCAGCGTGTGCTCCCAGATCAAGCCGCCGGCACCGACGCCGGCGTTGTTGAAGACCAGGTGCGGCGCGCCGAAGCGCTTTTCGGTGGCGGCACCCAACGCCTCGACCTCTGCGGCCTCGGCCACATCCACGCGCATCGACAGCACGGACGCGCCCGAACTGCTGATTTCGGCAGCGGCCTGCTCGAGCGCATCGGCCTGCACGTCGGCCATCACGACGTTCATCCCCTCGCGGGCGGCAATGCGTGCTGCCTCCAGCCCAAAGCCGGAACCGGCGCCGGTAATAACGGCTGTTCTCTTGCTGAGATTCCTCATTAACAAACCAGTCTAAACGTCTGACAAACAACGGATTCTGATTCGGACAAACGGCAGTCAGAAACCTATTTTCCAAAGATCGAGCACGGCGCTAAAGTCTGACTAAAAACCGGATAAATATCTAAACTGTTTGTTCATGATTAATTCTTAAGTCGTTGATTTATAAGCTAGGGAGTGAACTTCTTGATCTGAAAGCCGATCCGCGGGAAGTGCACGACCACCGCACCGGCGCGTTCATCCTCACGGCGAACCGCCACTTCGTCCGCACTCAGCCCGACCAGTTGCCCGAGGACGAGATCGCTGCCGTAGTCGGTGGCAGCCACGCTGACCGTCTCGCCGGCTTCGAAGCCCAGGCCGGCCTGAACGGCACTCGGCTCGCGTGCCCCGGCACCGGCACTGGCGGCGAGGCGCAGCGCTTCGGCGGCATCGACCTTCTCGCCGGGCTGGCCCTGCCCCAGGGCTTGAACCCGCTCGTACCACGCCGCCAGACGCGGGCAGGCGTCGAGCACGCCGGCCACCGGCGGTGCACGGCGGATGAACCAGATCGGGTGCGCCACCGAAAAGTCGGCAATGCTGACCTCGTCGCCGCCGAAGAAGGCCCGCCCGTCGGCCAGTTGCCCTTCGAGCCAGGCCAGGTAGATCTGCAATTGCACGCTGCCGTCGGCCACGGTCGGGCGGCGGAAATGGGGCGACATGGCGGCGCGGTCAGCGCCGAAGACCTTGATCGCCTCGGGCGGCGCATTGTTGAAGATCGAGGCCAGGCCAGCCGGCTGCATCGTGTACGGAATCGCCGTCCAGAACAGGGCGCTGTCGGCCCAGTGCGAGAGCAATTCGGCGCTGCCGGCCGAAGCCGGCGGATAGAGCGTGGGCTCGGGCGCGAGCCGCTCCAGCACCCGCGCGATGAGCGCGCTGTCGCAATAGATGTCGGCGCCGATCTGCAGGAAAGGGGTGCGCCGGTAGCCGCCGGTCAGGGCCACGACGTCGGGCTTGGGCAGGACCATGGGCACGGTCACGCTGCGCCAGGCGAGCCGCTTGTAGCCGAGGATGAGGCGCACCTTCTCCGAGAAGGGCGAGGTGGCGTAGTGGTGGAGGATCAGATCGCTGGCGGTGGGGTGGCTCATGGGGCTCCGGGAAGTGGTGATCGAGGTGGTGCGGCAACAGCAGCGCACGGCCGGCCGGATTGGGCAGTGTTTCGGCCAGCCGGCCGCTCTCGTCTCGAACGCCCTGCCCCGACCGGTTCCGGCTCAGACCAGCTTGACCAGCTGCTTGCCGAAATTGCGTCCCTTGAGCAGACCGAGGAAGGCCTGCGGTGCGCTCGCCAGCCCTTCGGCTACCGTTTCTCGGTACTTGAGCTTGCCGGTGGCGACGGCCGTGCCCAGTTCCTTGAGCGCAGGCGGCCAAGCCTCCATGTGCTCGCTGACGATGAAGCCTTCGATCTTCAGCCGCGACATCAGGATCAACGACGGGTTGGCCATGGGGATCGGCTCGCCGTTGTAGCCGGCGATCATTCCGCACACCGCTATTCGGCCGAAGGCGTTCATGCGCAGCATCACCGCGTCGAGGATCATGCCGCCGACGTTCTCGAAGTAGCCGTCGATGCCTTTCGGGCAGGCGGCCTTGAGCGCACCCGAGAGCGACTTGAGGTCGGGGTGCTGCTTGTAGTCGATGCAGGCGTCGAAGCCCAGTTCTTCAGTCACGTAGGCGCACTTCTCGCGGCCTCCGGCCAGGCCCACGGCCCGCGCACCGCGCGCTCTCGCGAGTTGGCCGACCACGCCGCCCACCGCGCCGCTGGCCGCGCTCACGACCACCGTTTCGCCCGGCTTGGGCGCAATGATCTGGGTGAGGCCGTACCAGGCCGTCACGCCCGGCATGCCGACAGCGCCCAGGTAGGCGGACAACGGAAGGTGCGTGGTGTCGACCTTCTGCAGCACACCGCGCTGGCCGGCATCCACGAGTTGGTAGTCCTGCCAGCCGCCCATGCCGACGACCATGTCGCCCACCGCGAAGGCGGTGTTTTTCGAGGCCACCACTTCGCCAACCGTGCCGCCGATCATCACCTCACCCAGCGGCTGCGGCTGCGCGTAGCTCTTGCCTTCGCTCATGCGCCCGCGCATGTAGGGGTCGAGCGAGAGGTAGTGGTTGCGCACGAGCACCTGGCCGTCCTGCAGCTCCGGCACTTTCGTCTCCATCAGCTCGAAGTTCGCAGCGCTCGGCTCGCCCTCGGGGCGGGAGGCGAGCACGATCTGTTGGTTGATCAGGGTCATGGTGGGGTCCTTTTGGGAAGGGTCGTGTCGATGCGCATCCGGGGCGGTGGGTCGGTTGGAGGCAGCGGCTGGGGCAAGGGTTCGCTCGTCGTTCAATCGGAGCCGCTGCCGCCAGACACTGGCGGCTCGCGCGTTTGCAGCGGCGCGAGCGTGCGCCGGTCGGTGGGCAGCGCGCGCAGGTACTTGAAGGTGGCCGTCGCATGCGCGCACAAGGCCCCGTCTTCACCGAAGACGCTGCCCTCGCAGAACGCCAGCGTCATGCTTCGGTGCAGCAGCTTGCCGGTGCCGCGCAGGCGGCCCTGGCCGGGTCGCATGAAGCTCGTCTTCATCTCGATGGTCACCACGCCGGGGCCGTGATCGACCGGCCCCACGCCGGTGGCATCGGCTGCCGTCATGTTGACGCTGCGCGCGGCATGCGACATCGCCACGTCGAGCAAGGTCATCGTCAGGCCGCCGTGGGCGACGCGAAAGGAGTTGAGGTGCTCCTCGCGCAAAGCCACCACGATCTCGGACTCGCCGCCGCCCAGGCGCACGAGTTCGAAGCCGAGCTGTTCGGTGAAGGGAATGTGAACGGGGAACTGCAGCATTGAAAAAGGTCCGTGGGAGTCGTGATGTTCGTGACGGTGGCGGGCGCACGCACGCTCAATGCGCGAGCCACTCGAAGAAAGCGTTGTTGTTCGGCGCCCGGCCGAGAAAGCGGGTGACCAGAATGGTGGGCTCGAACTGCCCGCCGTGGGCCAGCACGGTGTCACGGTAGCGCCGGCCGGTGGCGGCGTCGAGCGGGTCGGCGTCGAACGCGGTGTAGAGGTCGCGCGCCGTGGCCAGGCTCCACAGGTAGGCGTAGTAGCCCGCGCCGTAGCCGCCGGCCAGATGAGAGAAGTTGGCCGGGAACGTCGTGCCGGCCTCGTGCGACAGCGGTGTGGCGGCTTCCATGCGCGCCCACAGCGCCATCGGCTCGGCGACGTCGGCTGCGTGCAGCGCCAGGTCGTAGCTGGCGTACAGATGCTGGCGTGCAAACCGCAGGCCCTTGCCGAAGCTGCGCGATTGCCGCGCGCGCGCCAGCAAATCGGCCGGCACCGGCTCGCAGGCCGCACACACGTCCTGAAAGAGCGCGAGCACGCGGGCGTCGTAAACCCATTCCTCCAGCATCTGCGAGGGCGCCTCGACGAAGTCGAGCTCGACGCTGGTGCCGGCCTGGCCGGCATAGCGCGTGGTCGACAGCGCCGTGTGCAGCGCGTGGCCGAATTCGTGCAGCAGCGTCTCCAGCTCGTCCAGGGTGAGGCCGCGGCGGTCGAAGTTGGTGACCAGCGCAGCCGCCGGCCGCTGGCCCGTGCGGGTGGAAGAGCCCTGCAGCGACCACACCGCCGCGTGGCCGTATTTGTTCTCGCGCGGATACAGATCGAGGTAGAGCGTGGCCAGCCGTTGTCCGCCGCTTTGCTCGAACACACCGTAGGCGCGAGCGTCGGGATGCCAGAGCGCCTGCTCCAGCGGCTCGAAGCCGACGCCGAACAAGCGGCCGGCCAACGCGAACACGAAGTCGACGCTGGCCTGGGGCGGAAAGTGACGGCGAAACCGCTCCTGGTCCAGCGCGAAACGCTCGCGTTTGACGCGTTCGATGTAGTAGCCGATGTCCCAGCGTTTCAACGGCGTGCCGGCGAGCGGCTGTTGCAGCTCGCTCGCTTTGGCGCTGCGCAGGTCGGCCAGGTCGATGCGCTCGCGCGCTTGCACCACCGCCTTCACCTCGTCGAGAAAGGCCTGCACCGTCGCAACGTTGCGCGCCATGCGGCGGCGCACCTGGAACTCGGCGTAGCTTTCGAGGCCGAACAGTTGCGCATACGCCCAGCGCTTGCTTGCAAGCGCTGCGAGCCTGTCGAGATTGAGCTGGCCGCCGCGGGCATGGAAGGCACGCCACATGCGCTCCCGCGCCGCCGGGTCGTGCGCCGTTTCCATCACCGGGCCATAGACGGGATAGTCCAGGCCGAGCAGCACGCGGCCCTGCGGGTCGCGCGGGGCCTCGCGCCACACCGCTGCCGGCACGCCGTTCAGCTCGGGCTCGGTAAAGGCGACGAGGGTGTCGTCCTCGCGCACCTGCCGCTCGAAAGCCTGCGACAACTCGGCCATCTCGTTGCTGAGCCGGCGCGCCGTGGCACGGCGCGGCGCAGGCAGCGCGACGCCGGCATCTTCGAATGCGGCCAGCAGGTCTTCGCGCATCTGGCGGTCGATCGGATCGAGCGGCGCCAGTGCCTCTAACCGGGCGTGTATTTTCGCGTTCTGGTAGAGCCGGCTGGCGAAGTCCTGAAAGCGAAGGGTGCAGGCCTCGGCGGCGTCGCGCACCGCCGTGTTCGGGTGAACGTGCGCCTGAAAGGCGATCGGCGCCAGCTGCTCGTCGACCGCCTGGGTGATGCCGTCCATGCCGGCCAGCACGCCGACCTTGCTGTCGGCACCGGCCGCGACGCGGCGCTCACGCCGCGCCACATCGCCCAGCAAGTCAGCGCACTGCGCTTCGACCTGGGCAACGCTGCGAGCGACGGGAAAGACCTGAAACGCAGCAGCAGCATCCTTCGCCGCCGCGGTGGATGCGCACATCGAAAACATTGCAGCACCGGCCAGTCGACGCAGGCGCATGGCCGTTCAAGGCCGCTCGAAATCGACCACCCGCCGCTCACGGCGCAGGGGTCCGAGTTGCGCGGCGACGGCCTGGTGCTGAGGATGGCTCTGGTAGGCCTCGAGCGCAGCGGCATCGGCGAAGGCCGAGACCAGCACCACGTCGGCATTGGCCTCCAGGCCCTGCGTGCGGATGCCGACCGCGAAGCTCGGCATGCCCGGCACGAGGTTCGCGCAGCCATCGAGCAGTGCCTTGAAGCGGGGCGCGTCGGCCGCGTCGTGCAGCGTCCAGATAACGATGTGGTGGATCACCGCGGCGTTTCCTTGTCCGGCAGCTCCGCCGCGTCGCCGCGCCGGGAACGCAGCCAGATCATCAGCACGCCGACCAGTATTGCCAGGCCGCCGCCCCAGCTCAGGCTGTGCCCGAGCGCGGCGTTGTCGTCGATCACCCACAGGCCGAGCATCGCAATGAAGATGCCGCCATAGATCAGCACCCAGGTCAGTTTTTCGAGTCGTACGGTCTTCATCTCGTTTGTTCCGGTTTCGCTGCTGAGACGCATGAGCATGCCGTGTCCGCGATCAACGCGGCAGGTGGCGGCGCACTCACAGCACCTCGAACACGCCGGCCGCGCCCATGCCGCCGCCGATGCACATGGTCACGCACACCTTCTTCGCGCCGCGGCGCCGGCCTTCGATGAGCGCATGCCCGGTAAGGCGCTGCCCGCTCACGCCGTAGGGATGGCCGACCGCGATGGCGCCGCCGTTGACGTTGAGCCGATCCATCGGGATGCCCAGGCGTTCAGCGCAATAGAGCACTTGCACCGCGAAGGCTTCGTTGAGTTCCCACAGGTCGATGTCGGCGACCGTGAGGCCCAGGCGCTCGAGCACCTTGGGCACGGCAAAGACGGGGCCGATGCCCATTTCGTCGGGCTCGCAGCCTGCCACTGCGAAGCCGAGGAAGCGACCCAGGGGCTTCAAACCGTTCTTCTCGGCGAACGCATCGCTGACGATCACGCAGGCGCCGGCGCCGTCGCTGAACTGGCTGGCATTGCCGGCAGCGATCACGCCACCCGGGATTGCCGGCTTGATGCCGGAGACCGCCTCCACGGTGGTGCCGGGTCGCAGGCCTTCGTCGGCGCTGACCGTGATCTGCTTGCTGTGCAGGCCCCGCTGCGGATCGGCCACACCAGCGGTCACCGTGATAGGCGCCAGCTCGTCGTTGAACTTGCCGGCCTCCTGCGCCGCACAGGCGCGCTGCTGGCTGCGCGCGCCGTACTCGTCCATGCGGTCGCGGCCGATCCTGTAGCGCTTGGCCACCTGCTCGGCGGTCTGCAGCATGTTCCAGTAGATCTCGGGCTTGTGTTCGATCAGCCAGGGGTCGGTGATCATGTGGCGGTTGGCTTCGTTCTGCACGCAGGAGATGCTCTCGACGCCGCCCGCCACGTACACGTCGCCCTCACCCGCGACGATGCGCTGGGCGGCCATGGCGATGGTCTGCAGGCCGCTGGAGCAGAAGCGGTTGACGGTCACGCCGCTGGTGGTCACCGGCAGGCCGGCGCGCAGCGCGATCTGGCGCGCGATGTTGCTGCCGGTGGCGCCCTCGGGGGTGGCGCAGCCCATCAGCACGTCGTCCACCAGGGCGCCGTCGATGCCGGCGCGTTCGATGGCCGCCCTGACCGCGTGACCGCCGAGGGTGGCGCCGTGGGTCATGTTGAAGGCGCCTTTCCAGCTCTTGGCCAAAGGCGTGCGGGCGGTGGAGACGATGAGGGCTTGGGTCATTTCGACATCCTTCGAGTTCGGCTTGTTTTCGAGTGGCGGGCCGGGCCCTCACCCCAGCCCTCTCCCAGAGGGAGAGGGGGCAATTCAGGGTTCCTGCGTTCAGGGAAAGCGAGGGGTTGCAGCAACGTCCTTCAATGCCCGGCGCAGGCGGAAGTTCCTGTCAGGTGAAAGTTTTCCCTTCGGCAGCCAACCGAGCCAGCAGCGGGGCGGGTTGCCAGACCTCGGCGTCGTCGTTGGGGTTCATTGCGAAGCGCTTCATCGCTTGCACCACGTTGAAGAGACCCTGCGTGTCGGCGTAGCACATCGGCCCGCCGCGGTGAAGCGGAAAGCCGTAACCGGTGAGGTAGACCATGTCGATGTCGGAGGCACGAGAGGCGATGCCTTCGTCGAGAATCTTCGCGCCTTCGTTGACCAGTGAATAGACCAGCCGGTGCACGATCTCCTCGTCGCCGATCTTGCGCGGCGTGATGCCGAGGTCGGCACGGTGCTGCGCGATCATGTCCACCACGTCCTTCGACGGGATCGCATCGCGCTTGCCGGGCTGGTAGTCGTACCAGCCGGCGCCCGTTTTCTGGCCGAAGCGGCCCTTCTCGCACAGCAGGTCGGCGGTCTTGCTGTAGCGCATGTGGGGCTTCTCGACGTAGCGGCGCTTGCGGATCGCCCAGCCGATGTCGTTGCCGGCAAGGTCGCCCACGCGGAAAGGGCCCATCGCAAAGCCGAACCGCTCGCAGGCCTTGTCGACCTGCTCCGGCGTGGCGCCCTCCTCCAGCAGGAAGCCGGCCTGGCGCGTGTACTGCTCGAGCATGCGGTTGCCGATGAAGCCGTCGCATACGCCGGAGACGACGCAGGTCTTCCTGATTTTCTTGCCGAGCTGCATGACCGTGGCAAGCACGTCCTTGGCGGTCTTCTCGCCGCGCACCACCTCGAGCAGTCTCATCACGTTGGCGGGGCTGAAGAAGTGGGTGCCGATCACGTCTTCGGGCCGTCGGGTGAAGGCGGCGATCCTGTCGACATCGAGCGTGGAGGTGTTGCTGGCGAGGATGGCGCCGGGTTTCATCACCTCGTCGAGCGCCTTGAAGACCTTCTCCTTCACGCCCATGTCCTCGTACACCGCCTCGATCGCCATGTCCGCGTCTTTCAGGTCGGCGTAATCGAGCGTGGTCGAGAGCAGGTTCATGCGCTCGTCGTACTTGTCGGCCTTCAGCTTTCCCTTCTTGACCTGCGCCTCGTAGTTCTTGCGGATGGTCGCGACGCCGCGTTCGAGCGCTTCGGATTTTTGCTCCAGCATGACGACCGGGATCCCGGCGTTCAGGAAATTCATGGCGATGCCGCCGCCCATGGTGCCCGCGCCGATGACGGCCACCTTGTTCACCGGGCGCAGTGGCGTGTTGGCGGGAACGTCGGGAATCTTGCTGGCCGCGCGCTCGGCGAAGAACGCATGGCGCAGCGCCTTGGATTCCGGCGTCAGCATCAGCGCGGCAAAGGCTTCGCGCTCATAGCGCATGCCGTCCTCGAACCTGGCCTTGACCGCTTGTTCGATGCAATCGACACAGCGAACCGGCGCCGGGAAGTGCTTGGCCATGGCGCGCACGGTGTTGCGCGCGAACTGGAAATACGCGTCGGCGTTCGGATGCATCGCCTTCAGATCGCGCACGCGCGGCAGCGGGCGCGCGTCGGCCATCGAGCGCGCGAAAGCGACCGCGCCTTCGAGCAGATCGCCCTCGATGATTTTCTGGAACAGCTGCTGCCCGGGCGCCTGTGCCAGCAGCTCGCTCTTCACCGGCTCGCCGCTGACGATCATGTTGAGGGCGTTCTCCACGCCGATCGCACGCGGCAGCCGCTGCGTGCCGCCGGCACCCGGCAGCAGGCCGAGCTTGACCTCCGGCAGCGCAATGTTCGCGCCGGGCGAGGCCACGCGGTAATGGCAGCCCAGCGCCAGCTCGAGCCCACCGCCCATGCACACCGTGTGGATCGCTGCGACCACCGGCTTGCTGCTGTTTTCCACCGTCCGGATCACGCTCAGCAGGTTGGGTTCGGCCAAGGCCTTCGGCGACCCGAACTCCTTGATATCGGCACCGCCCGAAAAGGCCTTGCCGGCGCCTGTGATGACAATGGCGCGCACGGCGCCGTCCGCCTGCGCCCTCGCGAGCGCGTCGGTGATGCCGCGACGCGTCTCGAAGCCCAGGCCGTTGACGGGCGGGTTGTTCAGCGTGATGACGGCGACGTCGCCGTGCGCTTCGTAGATGGCGCTCATGGTCGGCCCTTCGGTGTTGAAAGCCGCCTCGGGCGGCAATAGCACGATCGTTCGATTCTGGATGGAAAGTGCTCGGGGGGGATGTCGCTGCAGTGACAAGACAGTCGGCGCAGCGCGGGCACTCGGTCGCGGCCATCGAGGCCGCTCCCTCGCCGATCGCTGCGCTGGTCGATTCCCGTGGTCCGGGGCCCCTCGCCCTTCGCTCCGCGCTCTAGACCTCCAGCCACTCCTTGCGAATATAGGCGTTGCCTCGCAAGTCGGCCGGCGTGCCCTCGAAGACGATGCGGCCGTGGCCCATGACGTAGCAGCGCTCGGAGATTTCCAGCGCGATGGTCAGCTTCTGTTCGACCAGCAGCACCGACAGGCCGCGCCGCTTGAGCTCCTTCAGGAACTCCGCGACCAATTCGACGACCTTCGGCGCCAGCCCCTCGGTGGGCTCGTCGATCATGATCAGCTCGGGGTCGCCCATCAGCGTGCGGCACAGGGTCAGCATCTGCTGCTCGCCCCCCGAAAGGACGCCGGCCTCGGTGTGCTGGCGATCCTTCAGGCGCGGGAACAGCTGGTACATGTCGTCGAACGACCAGCGCGGCTCCTTCTGACTGCCGTTCTCCCCGCGCTTGCGCCGCCCTTTCTCACCGAGCTGCAGGTTCTGGTGCACGGTGAGCTTGGGAAAGATGTCGCGGTTTTCGGGGACATAGCCGACGCCGCGGTGAGCGATGTCGAAAGCCTTGTGACCGAGGATCTCCTCGCCCTTCCACTTCACCGAACCCCGCCCGTTCACGAGGCCCATGACGGTCTTGACGGTGGTCGATCGGCCCGAGCCGTTGCGGCCCAGGATGCTGACGATCTCGCCCGGCTCGACCTCGAGCGACACGCCGTGCAGCACATGGCTCTTGCCGTAGAACGCGTGCAGGTCGGACAACTGCAGCATGGCTCAGGCCGGCGCCGCCGTGTTTGCCGCCTGCGCCGGCTGCTCGGCCGGCATCGAGCCGAGGTAAGCCTCCTGGACCTTGGCATTCGCCCGCACCGCCTCGGGCTCGTCGAAGGCGATCACCTCGCCGTAGACCAGCACCGCAATGCGGTCGGCCAGGCCGAACACCACGCCCATGTCGTGCTCAACGGTCAGCAGAGTCTTCCCCTCGGTCACTTCCCGGATCAGTTGAATGAAGCGCTGCGTCTCGCTCTTGCTCATGCCGGCCGTCGGCTCGTCGAGCAGGATGACGCTGGCGCCTCCCGCAATCGTGATGCCGATTTCCAGCGCCCGCTGCTCGGCGTAGGTCAGGTTCATCGCCAGCGCGTCGCGCTTGCGCTCGAGCTTGATCATCTCCATGACCTGCTCCGCGCGCTCGTTGGCGTCGGTCAGATCGGCGAGGAACTTCCAGAACGAATAGCGGTAGCCCAGTGACCACAGCACCGCGCAGCGGATGTTCTCGAACACCGACAACCGCGTGAACAGATTGCTCACCTGAAAACTGCGGGCCAGTCCCTTGCGATTGATCTCGTAGGGCTCCAGGCCGTCGATGCGTTCGCCGTGCAGGGCGATCTCGCCGCTGCTGATGGGAAAGCGCCCGCTGATCAGGTTGAAGAGCGTCGACTTGCCCGCGCCGTTGGGGCCGATGACGGCGACTCGCTCGCCCGGCCTCACCGCCAGATTGGCGCCGCGAATGATCTCGGTCTTGCCGAAGCGCTTGCAGACGTTTTTCAGCTCGACGGCGAAGGCCGATGAGCGGGTGGGCACGACCGCACTCACAGCGCATCCCTTTTTCGAATCTCATGCTCGATCTCTTCTTGCACCACGCCCCACTGCCGTGCGAACTCTCGGCGCGTCAGTTCGAACAGCGCCAGGCCGGTGAGCATCACGAAGCCGGCACCGAACCAGCTGTCCAGGCTGTGTGCGTCGAGCGGCACGCTCATGAAGCGCAGCGTGCTGCCCAGCGAAGTGCCGAGCTGCAGGTGATAGATCATCTCGATGATCGCCGCCGCGCCGGCCAGCATGACCAGCGCCGTGCCGCCCAGTGCCAGGTAGGACGTGAACAGCTTCCTGAGCTTGCCGTACGCCGCAACGCGCAGGTTCATCATGATCAGGCTCGCGATGCCGCCCGGTGCGTACATCACCATGAACAGGAAGATCAGGCCCAGGTAGAGCAGCCAGGCCTGCGTGAACTCGCTGAGCAGCACGAAAGCCACGATCATCAGGACGGCGCCGATGATCGGGCCGAAGAAGAAGGTCGTGCCGCCGAGAAAGGTGAACAGCAGGTAGGCGCCCGAGCGCGCCGCGCCGACCACCTCGGCCGTGACGATCTCGAAGTTGACCGAGTACAGCCCGCCCGACACACCGGCGAAGAAGCCCGCAATGATGAAGGCGAACCAGCGCACGCGCTGCAGGTTGTAGCCGATGAACTGCACGCGCTCGGGGTTGTCGCGCACGGCATTGAGCATGCGGCCGAGCGGCGTGCGCGTGAAGGCGAACATGGCGGCGGTGCACACGAAGGTGTAGAGCGCGATCAGGTAATAGACCTGGATCTGCGGGCCGAACGTGATGCCCGCCACCGCCTCGCCGACCACCCGGTTGCCCGACACGCCGGCCTCGCCGCCGAAGAACTCCGGGATCATCAGCGAGGCCGCGAACACCAGCTCGCCGATGCCGAGCGTGATCATGGCGAAGGGCGTGCCGGCCTTGCGTGTGGTCACGAAGCCGAGCAGCAACGCGAAGGACATGCCGGCCAGGCCGCCGACCAGCGGGATCAGGCTCACGGGGATCGGCAACTGGCCGCCGGCCACGCTGTTGAGCGCGTGAATCGCGAGGTAGGAGCCCAGGCCGGTGTAGACCGCATGGCCGAAGCTCAGCATGCCGCCCTGCCCCAGCAGCATGTTGTAGGACAGGCAGGCAATGATGGCGATGCCCATCTGCGAAAGCATCGAGCGCGACAGGCCACTGGTGAACAGCATGGGTGCGGCGATCAATACCACCGCGAACAGCCCCCAAACGAGCCAACGGCCCACGTTGTGCGGCTTGTAGTGGTAGACCTCCGCCGGCTTCCGGGAAAGCGTGAAGAGACCGTGGCGCGCAAGCCCGGCTGGCGTCGCCGGAAAGCTCAGCGGTACTCCTTGTACGGCGAGCACCGCAGGCTCAAGGTCAGCCGTCGCAGTCGGTCTGTTCATGCCGGCTCAGCCCTCCCGCGTGCCGAGCAAGCCCCTGGGCCGGAAGATCAGTATCAGCACCAGGAACAGGTACGGCAGGATCGGCGCGACCTGCGAGATGGTGAGGCTGAACACGCTGTTGCCGGCAACAGTGGGGCTGAGCGCGATGCCGAGCTGCTCGAAAGCGCTCGCCAGCGAGTAGTCGAGCGCGACGGCAAAGGTCTGCACCACGCCGATGATCAACGAGGCCAGGAAGGCACCCGACAGCGAGCCCATGCCGCCGACCACCACCACGACGAAGATCACCGAGCCGACGGTGTAGGCCATCGCCGGTTCGGTGACGAAGGTCGAGCCCCCGATCACGCCCGCCAAGCCCGCCAGCCCGGCGCCGGCGCCGAACACCAGCATGAACACGCGCGGCACGTCGTGGCCGAGCGCCTCGACCATTTCCGGGTGCGTGAGCGCCGCCTGGATGACCAGGCCGATGCGCGTGCGCGTGAGCAGCAGCCACAGCGCCAGCAGCATCATGAGCGCGACCAGCATCATGAAGCCGCGCGTGGCGGGAAACGGCGAGCAGATCACGCCGGCCGCACTGCACAAGGCCGGCGCGGCGGCGCCCCACACCATTTGCAGGCCCTCGGTAGGCGCACTCACCAGCGTGAAGGCCGGCCCCTGCAGGGCGGGCGGCGGCATGAAATCGACCGCGCCGCGGCCCCAGATCAGCGCTACCAGTTCCAGGATCACGTAGGAAATTCCGAACGTGACCAGCAGCTCGGGCACGTGGCCGAACTTGTGCACCTTGCGCAAGCAGGCCCGCTCGAACAGCGAGCCGAGCGCAAACACCAGCAGCGGTGCGAAGAAGAGCGCCGCCCAGAAGCCGACCAGTTGCGCCACCGTATAGGCGATGTAGGCGCCGAGCATGTAGAAGCTGGCGTGGGCGAAGTTCAGCACGCCCATCATGCTGAAGATCAGCGTGAGGCCCGAACTCAGCATGAACAGCAACAGCCCGTAGCTCAGGCCGTTGAGCATGGAGATTGCGAAGAATTCCATTCGGGTCGGTGGGTGGGATGTGCGCGGGCGTTGGGCTATGAGCCCGCGGCGTCAAAGGAAGGGGCTCGATGCGGGGTCACCGATCGAGCCCCACCGGCTCAGCAGCAGACGCCATGCGCCTGTTCGAGCGTCACGCCGGCCGCGACGAAGGGCGCTTCATCCGGCAGCTCGTCGGCGTGCTCGACACGTACGGCTCGAATGTCTTTACCGGTGCGAGCGTCATGCCCGTGTTTTCGGGGCTGTAGGGAAACTCGGCCGAGGCTTTTTGCCAGGTTGTCATGTAGAGCGTCTGCTGCAGTTGGTGATCGGCCCGGCGCATCTCGACGTCGCCGTTGAAGCTCTTGAACCTTAGGCCCTCCAGCGCTGCGGCCACCTTGACGGGATCGGTGGATTTCGCCTTGGCGATCGACTGCGACAGCGCGTTGAAGATGTGGATCACCGAGCCGGTGTAGAAATCGTCGTTGAACTTCTTCTTGTACTCGGCCTGCCACTCGCCCATCTGCCCGCCCATGTTGTAGTGGTTGTACGAGACCTGGAATATCTTGCCCTCGAAAGATTTGCCGATCGCCGTGGGCGTGCCGGAGACGCCCGTGTAGAAGGTGAAGAACTTGCCGTTGTAGCCGCCCTCGTTGGCCGCTTTCATCAGTAGCGTGAGGTCGGAGCCCCAGTTGCCGGTCACGATGGTGTCGGCGCCGCTGGCCCTGATCTTGGCGATGTAAGGCGAGAAGTCGCGCACCTGGGCGAGCTGGTGCAGGTCTTCGCCGACGATCTGGATGTCGGGGCGCTTGCGCCCGAGGATCTCCTTGGCGAACTTGGCAACCTGGTGACCGTGCGAGTAGTTCTGGTTGAGCAGGTAGACCTTCTTGACGTCGGGCAGGTCCTTGATGAAGGTGGTCATGGCCTCCATCTTCATGGACGTGTCGGCGTCGAAGCGGAAGTGCCAGTAGCTGCACTTGCTGTTGGTGAAGTCGGGGTCGACCGCCGAGTGGTTGAGGTAGACGATCTCCTTGCCCGGGTTGCGATCGTTGTGCTTGCCGACCGCATCGATCAGCGCCGCCGCCACTGCGGAGCCGTCACCCTGGGTGATGTAGCGCACGCCCTGGTCGATGGCGGCCTTCAGCGCCGTCAGGCTCTCGGTCGGGCTCAGCTTGTTGTCGAAGGCAATGACCTCGAACTTCACGCCGGCCGGATTGAGCATGGCGTCGTTGTTGAACTTGTCGGCAAAGAACTGGAAGCTGCGCACCTGGTTCTGGCCCACCGACGCCATCAGGCCCGACAGCGGGTCGATGAAGGCCAGCTTGACCGTCTCGCCCTTCTGCGCAAACGCCGCGCCGGCATTCAGGGCGAGGCCCGCGCCGACCACCAGACCGAACAAGCGCTTCCTGAATTGCATCGCTGCCTCCTTGGCGGCCGTCGGCCGTGCTGATTCGTCCACCGTACGAGCGTAAGTCTCAAGTTCACGCACCGGTTGAGGGACATCCCGACATGCACCTGTCGCCGACCGGACACGGTTCTCGCGGTTCTCGCGCGAGGCCGTCAGGCCCCTCGCAGAACATGATCCATGAATTGCTCGCGCAGCTTGAGCTTCTGTATCTTGCCGGTAGCCGTATGTGCAATTTCGGTCACGAAGACCACGTCGTCGGGAATCTGCCACTTGGCGATGCGGCCTTCGTAATGGGCGAGCAGTTCCTCGCGCGTCACCTCGGCGCCGGGCTTCCTGATCACCACCAGCAGCGGCCGCTCGTCCCACTTGGCATGTGCCGCGGCGATCACGGCAGCCTCGTGAACGGCCGGGTGCGCCATCGCAATATTCTCCAACTCGATCGAGCTGATCCATTCGCCGCCGGACTTGATGACGTCCTTGCTGCGGTCGGTGATGTGCATGTAGCCGTCTGCGTCGATCGCCGCCACATCGCCGGTCGGAAACCAGGCTTGTCCGTCGGCCTGCACGAGTGGCGAGGCGTCCTGCTTGAAGTAGCGGTCGATCACCCACGGCCCCCGCACGACGAGGTCGCCCGAGGTCTTGCCGTCCCAGGGCCGGGTGCTGCCGTCGTCGCCGATCAACGCCATGTCCACGCCATAAACCACGCGGCCCTGGCTTTGCAGCAGGCGGCGCTGCTCGGCCACCGGCTGCCCGGCATGCTTGGCCTTGAGCCGGGCCAGCGTGCCCACCGGCGACATTTCGGTCATGCCCCAGGCGTGGATCACGCTGACGCCGAAGTCGTCTTCCAGCGTGCGCAGCATGGCCGGCGGGCACGCCGAGCCGCCGATCACCGTGCGCTTGAAGCTGCTGAACTTCAGGCCGTTCTGTTTCACGTAAGCCAGCAGGCCGAGCCACACGGTCGGCACGCCGGCGCTGAAAGTGACCTGCTCGCTCTCGAACAACTCGTACAGCGATTTGCCGTCCATGTGCGGGCCGGGAAAGACCAGCCGGCAGCCGACCAGCGGCGCGGCGTACGGCAGCCCCCAGGCGTTGACGTGAAACATCGGCACGACCGGCAAGATGGTGTCGGTCGCCGAGTTGCCCATGCTGTCGGGCAGCGAGACGGCATAGGCGTGCAGGATGCTCGAGCGGTGGCTGTAGACGGCACCCTTCGGATGGCCGGTGGTGCCGGAGGTGTAGCAGAGGCTCGAGGCGGTGTTCTCGTCGAACTCGGGCCAGGCGTAGTCGCCGTTCTCGGCTTCGACCAGTTCCTCGTAGCACAGCAGGTTCGGAATGCCGGTCTGCGCCGGCATGTGGGCACGACCGGTCATCGCGATGTAGTGCTTGATGTGCGGCAGCGAAGGTGCGAGCTTTTCCACCAGCGGCAAGAAGGTGAGATCGAAGCACAGCACGCGGTCTTCGGCGTCGTTCGCGATCCACGCGATCTGCTCCGGGAAAAGCCGCGGATTGATGGTGTGGCACACGAGTCCGGAGCCCGAGCTGGCGTAGTAGATCTCCAGGTGCCGGTAGCCGTTCCAGGCCAGGGTGCCGATGCGGTCGCTGTCGGTGCAGCCGAGCCGCGCGAAGGCCTGAGCGAGCTTTCTCGAGCGCAGTTCGCACTCGGCATAGGTGGTCCGGTGCAGGTCGCCCTCGACCCGCTTGGAGACGATTTCGGTGTCGCCGTGGTGGCACGCGGCATGCACGATCACCGAAGAGATCAGCAGCGGCATCTGCATCATCTGGCCCATCAGGCGTGCCATGGTTCGTGTCTCCGGCAATGAAAGCGATCGCGGATCATAGGAGCCCCCAAGGAGTCGGCTGCGGGTTAGCCCTAGCGGTCGAACGGGCCGGGGCGCATCGATAGACTGCCTTGCATGACAGCACTGCACGCCCCGCTCGATCTGCAAGAAGACGTGGCCGCGCCGCCGCTGCGCTGGCTCAACCGCTACGCGCGGCTCGGCCCGGCGTTCTACACACTCCTGCCGGCGCAGGCCGTGCCCGAGCCGCATTGGGTGGCGCGCAGCGACGACCTGGCCGCCAGCCTCGGTTGGCCTCCGGACTGGGCGGAGCGCCCCGACTGGCGCGCGCTGCAGGTGCTGGCCGGAGCAACGCCCTGGCAAGGCGCCGAGCCGCTGGCCACCGTCTACAGCGGCCATCAGTTCGGCGTGTGGGCGGGGCAGCTGGGCGATGGCCGTGCGCTGCTGCTCGGCGAGATCGATACGCCCCGCGGCCCGATGGAGCTGCAGCTCAAGGGCAGCGGCATGACGCCCTACTCCCGTATGGGCGATGGCCGGGCCGTGCTGCGCTCGTCGATTCGCGAGTTCCTGTGTTCGGAGGCGATGCACCACCTCGGCATTCCCACCACCCGGGCGCTGGCCGTCGTCGGATCAAAGTTGCCGGTGCGGCGAGAAGCGATCGAGACCGCGGCGGTGGTGATGCGAGTGGCGCCGAGCTTCCTGCGCTTCGGTCACTTCGAGCATTTCGCTCATCACGACCAACCGGCTTCCTTGCGCACACTGGCCGACTACGCGATCGAACGCTACTACCCTGAATGTGTCGATACGCCCAACGCCTATGCCGCTCTGCTCGAGGCGGTGGCGCGCCGCACTGCGACGCTCATCGCCGATTGGCAGGCCGTCGGCTTTTGCCACGGCGTGATGAACACCGACAACATGTCGCTGCTCGGCCTGACCATCGACTACGGGCCCTTCGGTTTTCTCGACGGCTTCGACCCGGGCCACGTCTGCAACCACTCCGACCATCAGGGCCGCTACGCCTATGCGCGCCAGCCGGGCGTCGCCTTGTGGAACCTGCACGCGCTGGCGCAGGCCCTGCTGCCGCTGATCGCGAACGGCGAAGAGGTCAGCGAAGCCACCGGAGAGCTGGCACTCGAAGCCATCGAGCCCTACCGCAGCGGTTTTGCCGAAACCCTGCAATCGCGCATGCGCGCCAAGCTCGGCTTCGCCACGGTGGACGATGGCGACCCGGCGCTGATCGACGGCTGGCTCGAGCTGCTCGCTGCCGAGCGCACCGACTTCACCATTGCCTGGCGCCGGCTCGCCGATTACACCGAGGCCGACCCGAGCCCCGTGCGTGATCTCTTCCTCGACCGCGCCGCCTTCGACGCATGGGCCGTGCGCTATGCCATTCGCCTCAGGGCCGAAGCCAGCATCGACGCCGAACGCGCCGAGCGCATGAACCGCGTCAACCCGAAGTTCGTGCTGCGCAATCACCTGTGCGAAAACGCGATTCGTGCGGCCCAAGGCGGTGACTTTGGCGAGACGGCGCGGCTGCTGGAAGTTCTGCAGCACCCCTTCGACGAACAGCCCGAGCACGCGGCCGATGCCGACTTCCCGCCCGACTGGGCGCAAACCCTGGAGGTTTCCTGTTCATCATGAGCACCTCAGACAGAAACCGCGACGACAAACCCCGCAAGGTCGAGAAGACCGACGCCGAGTGGCGCGCCCAGCTCGACCCCATTCAGTTCGACGTGACGCGCAACGCCGCCACCGAGCGCGCCTTCACCGGCAAGTACGCCGATCACTGGCAAGAAGGCGTCTACCACTGCGTGGCCTGCGGCGCCCCCCTCTTCGCCTCGGACACCAAGTTCGACGCGGGCTGCGGCTGGCCGAGCTACTTCCAGCCCCTGCGCGGCGAGATCATCGAGCGCGTGGTCGACAAGGCCCACGGCATGGTCCGCGTCGAGGTGCGCTGCCAGGACTGCGGCTCGCACCTCGGCCATGTGTTCGAGGACGGCCCGGCGCCGACCGGCGAGCGCTTCTGCATCAACTCCGCCTCGCTCGACTTCAAGCCGAAGGGCTGAAAGCGCGAGCCTGGGTCGCGGCAGAGGACAATCCCCCTTTCACCGACGCCCGGCCTGCGAGCCCTCTTGCCCGATGAAACTGCTGTTCGACATCTTCCCCATCGTCCTGTTCTTCCTGGTTTTCAAGCTCGCAGAAGGCGAACCGGATGCCGCCGCGGCGTTCGCCACCGAGCATTTCGGCATGCTCGTGGCAGGCAGCGTGATCAGCGCCAAGCTGGCGCCCGTGCTGCTGGCCACCCTGGTCGTGATCGTTGCCACTTTTGTGCAGATCGGTTGGCTGATGGCACGGCGCAAGAAGATCGAGACCATGCTGTGGGTGAGCCTGGGCCTGGTCACGGTGCTCGGCGGCGCCACCATCTGGTTTCAGAACGAAACCTTCATCAAATGGAAGCCGAGCGTCCTTTATTGGGTGATGGGCACGGCCTTTTGGCTGAGCCAGGCACTTTGGCGCAAAAACCTGCTGCAAGTGCTGATGGGCGGCCAGCTCGAGTTGCCGCCCGCGGTGTGGCGCAATCTGAACTTCATGTGGATCGGCTTTTTCGCCTTCATGGGCCTGCTCAATCTGTATGTGGCCTACAGCTTCTCGACCGACACCTGGGTGAACTTCAAGCTGTTCGGCGGCGTCGGCCTGATGCTCCTGTTCACCCTGGCTCAAGGCCTGTACATGAGCCGTCATGTGAAGGCCGAAGATGAGTGACACGCCGCTGGGCGCCTGCGCGCCGACTTCCTCGCCGCCCGAGTTCGCGCCGAGCGCGGCCGAGGTCGAGGCCGCGATACGAGGCGCGCTCTCGCCGCTCCTTCTGGAAGTGCACGACGACAGCCACCTGCACGCCGGCCATGCTGGTGCCCGCGAAGGCCGTCACTTTCGCGTTCATGTCGTCAGTGCGCGCTTCGAAAACCTCGCAAGGCCGGCGCGACATCGCCTTGTGTATGATGCCGTCGCCTTGTGGATGCCCCGCGGCATTCACGCCTTGGCGCTGACCACGCTTGCGCCCGCAGAAGCGGCCCGCCCCGGCGCCTGAAAGAGCCTGTTTTGCGAGCCCGAGGCCTGTCCCGCCTGGCCGGAGATCGGCCTTCCACTCGGTCGCTGCCCGCCCCGCCCCCCCATCCAACACCCGAGGTAGTTCATCGCATGAAGCCGTCCATTCTTGCCGCCCGTCTTGCTTCCATCGGCCTGGCCGCCGCTCTACTGGTTCCGACGTTCGCCGCCGCGCAGAACATCGCCACCGTCAACGGCAAGCCGGTGCCCAAGGCGCGCGCTGATGCGCTGATGACGCAGGTGGTCCAGCAGGCGATGAGCCAGGGCCAACAGGTCCCGCCCGACATGGACCGCCAGATCAAGGACGAAGTGGTGCTGCGTGAGATCTTCGTGCAGGAAGCCGAGAAGCGCGGCCTACCCGCCAGCGAGAGCTACCAGCAGCAGATGGAGAACGCGCGCCAGAGCCTGCTGATCCGGGAGCTCTTCACCGACTACCAGAAGAACAACCCGGTCAGCGACGCCGACATCCAGGCCGAGTACGACAAGTTCAAGGCCCAGGCCAGCGGCAAGGAATACCGTGCCCGCCACATCCTGGTCGACAAGGAAGCCGAAGCCAAGGCGCTGATCAAGCGCATCAAAGGCGGCGCCAAGTTCGAGGACGTGGCCAAGAAATCGAGCAAGGACACCGGCTCGGCCACCAACGGCGGCGACCTCGACTGGGCCCCGGCTGACAACTACGTGCCCGAGTTCTCCGAGGCCATGGTTAAGCTGAAAAAGGGCGAGATGACCGCGCAGCCGGTGAAGAGCCAGTTCGGCTGGCACATCCTCAAGCTCGAGGACGTGCGCGAGGCGCAGGTGCCGCCGCTGGAAGAACTCAAGCCGCAGATCGAGCAGCGTCTGGGGCAGCAAAAGTTGCTGGCTTTCCGCGACGAACTCAAGAACAAGGCCAAGACCGACTACAAGTTCGAGGAAGCGCCCGCGGCGGCGCCGTCCGACGCTCAGCCCCGCTGAAGTAAACCGTTTGCCGCTGATGAAGAAGCGCCCCGCGGGGCGCTTCTTTCATGGGCGCGACCCACCTCAAGCCAGAGCCTGCCAAGCCAGCAACGCACCGATCAGCACCGGCTGGTGAAGCATGTAGAAGACGAGGCTCCAGCGGCCGAGCCGGGCCAGCAGTTGCAGTCCCGGCGCCAGTCCACCGGCAAGCCACACCGGCCGCCGAGCCAGCAGCCAGTGCCCGGCCGCCACGCCCCACCACATCACGCCCAGCCAGGGCAGGAGCGGCACCCAGTCTTCGGTGAACGGCTTTCTCGTCACCAAGCCGACCCAATTGGTCAGGCGTGTGTCGAAGAAGGGATGCTGAACGAACTGCGGCAGCAGGATCGCAACCAAGCCGAGTGGCCACAGCCAGCGGCCCCAGCCGGCACTCAGGCGGCAAACGACGAGCATGAGCGCGATGCCGTGCAGCACGCCGAAGCTGATCCAGGTTCTCGGGAACATCAGCGCGCTGCCGGCACTGACGAGGAGAGCGCATGCCGCCACCTGCGCCCAGCGTCGCCAGAAGCGGCGCCAGCTCTGACCCTGCGCGACGGCAACCGCCTGGCCGAGTCCAGCGCAGAACAGGAACAGGCTGACGATTGCGGTGCGCTGCGAGGTCCAGAACGGGTCGCGGTAGAAGTCGGCGTCGATCAGGCGAAAGTGCGCGAGGTCGAAGCCGAAGTGGAACAGCGCCATCCAGACGATGGCGAAGCCGCGCAGCGCGTCGAGGCGGTCGTAGCGGCAGGCCGGTGAAGCGTCGAAGGCGGCTCTCACCAGATGCGCGCTTGCGGGGGCATCACACCTTCACGCTGCGCTGCAGATGCTGCGCATCACTCGCGGTGCATTTGCCATTCTTGATGGGCAAGCACCGGCCCGGTCGGATCGTCATGTCGCAGCGCGCTGCCCTTCAGCCGCTGCCGCACGGCGGCGGCCTTATCCGGTGCCGGCGCAGGCGGCATGAGTTCGGCGACGACCCGGCCTCGGGATATGACCCGAACGTGCTCGCCCTGACGAACGCGCGCAAGGTAGTCCGGCAGTTGCTGTCGCAGGTTGCTGACGTCGACATCCACGATCATTCCCTCCTTGTAGCCAAGGCAATGTACGCGAAGCCTCGACGCGCTCCTGAAGAGAGTGCTCGAACGCCGCGGTCGGGCGTGCGGGATGTCTCGTCTTCATCTCGGCACTCACGGCCACGTTCCGGCTCGTGGGGGTGCCTGGCTATCGCAACGGCTGCCGCGTCCGACAGCGCGGGCGAGGCCTCAGTCGACCCACTTTCTTGCATTCGCGAACATTCGCATCCACGGACTTGCCGCGCTCGCGTCGCCGCTCGTCCAGCTCATCTGAACGTTGCGGAACACCCGCTCCGCATGCGGCATCAGCACCGTGAAGCGGCCGTCGTCCGTGGTTACCGACGTGAGGCCTTGCGCGCTACCTCCTGGATTGGCGGGATAGGCCTCGGTCGGCTGGCCGGCATGATCGACGAAGCGCAGTACGCGCCGCACCGCCTTCGCGTCGCCGCGCTGCGAGAAGTCGGCGTGACCCTCGCCGTGCGCCACCGCCACGGGCAGCCGGCTGCCGGCCATGCCGGTGAAGAAGATCGACGGCGATTCGAGCACCTCCACCATCGACAGCCGCGCCTCGAACTGCTCGCTCACGTTGCGGGTGAAACGCGGCCACGCCTGCGTGCCGGGAATGATGGGGCTGAGCGCGGCCATCATCTGGCAACCGTTGCACACGCCGAGCGCGAAGCTGTCGCGGCGGTTGAAGAACTCGGCGAACTGTTCGGCCAGCGCGGCGTTGAAGAGGATGGAGCGCGCCCAGCCTTCACCGGCGCCGAGCGTATCGCCGTAGCTGAAGCCGCCGCAGGCCACAAGGCCCTGGAACATGGCCAACCGCGCGCGGCCCGCCTGCAGGTCGCTCATGTGCACGTCGTGGCAGTCGAAGCCCGCCTTGTCCATCGCGTAGGCGATCTCGAGGTGCGAATTGACGCCCTGCTCGCGCAGGATCGCGACCTTGGGCCGCGCCAGGTTCAGGAAAGGCGCGGCGATGTTCTCGGCGGGATCGAACGTCAGGTGCAGGTGCAAACCGGGGTCGTCAGGCGCACCGGCGGCGGCATGCTCCGCATCGGCGCAGGCAGGGTTGTCGCGCAGGCGCGCGATGCGCCAGCTCACCTCGTCCCAGGCCTGTTGCAAGGTTTGCAGCGGCGCCGAGAACACGGCCTTGGTGTCGCGCCAGACTTCGACAATGCCGCGCGCGTTGGGCTTGCCGATCACGTGGCTGTGGCGGCCGAGGCCGAATTCACGCAGGGTCTGCATCACCGCGTCGCGCTCGGCGGTGCGCACCTGGATGACGGCGCCCAGTTCTTCCGCGAACAGGGCCTTGAGCGTCAGCTCGTTGCGGCGCTCTGCCGTCTGCCCAGCCCAGTTCTTTGCGTCGCCCCAGTCCATGCGGCTGTCCTGGATGCCGTCACCCTCGGTCACGAGCAGGTCGACGTTGAGCGAGACGCCGCAGTGGCCGGCGAAGGCCATCTCGCACACCGCCGCCCACAGGCCGCCATCGCTGCGGTCGTGGTAGGCGAGCAGCAGGTCGGCAGCGCGCAGGCGATCGATGGCGCTCACCAGACTCTTGAGCAGCGCCGGGTCGTCGAGATCGGGCACCTCGTCGCCAACCTGCTCCAGCGTCTGGGCAAGAATGGAGCCGCCCAGCCGGTTGCGGCCGGCGCCCAGGTCGATCAGGATCAGCGAGCTGTCCCCGGCGTCCACGCCGCCGGCAGCGGCACCGGCGTTTGCGATCTGCAGTTGCGGCGTCAAGGTGCCACGCACGTCGGCCAGCGTCGCAAAGGCCGTGACGATCAACGAGACCGGCGCCGTCACCTGCTTCGCCTGCCGCTCAGCACCTTCGCCCTCGCTCCAGCGCGTGCGCATCGACAACGAATCCTTGCCGACGGGCACCGAGATGCCGAGCGCCGGGCACAGCTCCAGGCCGACGGCGCGCACGGTCTCGTAAAGCGCCGCATCGTCGCCCGGCGCGGCGGGGTCGTCGCTGCAGGCGGCCATCCAGTTGCAGCTCAGCTTGACGCGCGCCAGCTCGATCGGTGCGGCAAGCAGGTTGGTGATTGCCTCGGCCACAGCCATGCGGCCGGCGGCCGGCGCGTCGATCACGGCCAGCGGGGTGCGTTCGCCCAGCGCCATCGCCTCGCCGCGAAAACCCGCGTAGTCGGCCAGGGTGACGGCGCAATTGGCCACCGGAACTTGCCACGGGCCGACCATCTGATCGCGATGGCTGAGGCCACCGACCGTGCGGTCGCCGATCGTGATGAGGAAACGCTTGCTCGCCACGGTGGGATGGCGCAGCACGTCGAAGCAGGCGCGTTCGAGCGGCACGTCGGTGAGGTCCACCGGCGCGAAGCGGCGCACCGCTCGCCGCACGTCGCGGTGCATCTTGGGCGGCTTGCCGAGCAGCACGTCCATCGGCATGTCGATCGGCCGAACCGGCGCACCGGCCTGCTCGCCTTCACTGCCGTCCTCGAGCACCAGTTGCGCGGCTTCGGTCGCAACGCCGACCACGGCGAACGGACAGCGCTCGCGCAGCGCCATCGCCTCGAAGATCGGCAGACTATGCGGCGCAATGGCCAACACATAGCGCTCCTGGCTTTCGTTGCACCAGATCTCGCGCGGCGCGAGGCCGCTTTCCTCCAGCGGCAGCTTGCGCAGGTCGAAGCGCGCGCCGCGGCCGGCGTCGTGCGCCAGCTCCGGAAAGGCATTGCTCAGGCCGCCCGCGCCGACGTCGTGGATTGCCAGCACGGGGTTCGTTTCGCCGAGCGACCAGCAGTGGTTGATGACCTCCTGCGCGCGGCGCTGCAGCTCGGGATTGCCGCGCTGCACGGAGTCGAAGTCGAGTGCGGCGGTGTTGGTACCGGCGGCCATCGAGCTCGCCGCTCCGCCGCCCATGCCGATGCGCATGCCGGGTCCGCCGAGCTGGACCAGCAGCGTGCCGGCAGGGAAAGCGATCTTGTGCGTCTGGCCTTCGGCGATCGAGCCCAGGCCGCCGGCGATCATGATGGGCTTGTGATAGCCGCGGCGCTCCTCGCCCGCCGCCGCGGGGACGGTCTGTTCGTACACGCGGAAGTAGCCCGCGAGGTTCGGCCGGCCGAACTCGTTGTTGAAGGCGGCGCCGCCGAGCGGGCCGAGGGTCATGATGTCCAGCGCGCTGGCGATGTGCTCGGGCTTGCCGTAGTCGACGCGCTCCCAGCGCTCGGCCAGGCCGGGCAGGCGCAGGTTGGAGACCGAGAAGCCGGTGAGCCCCGCCTTGGGCCGGGCGCCGCGCCCGGTGGCGCCCTCGTCGCGGATCTCGCCGCCCGAGCCCGTGGCCGCGCCCGGAAACGGCGAGATCGCCGTCGGGTGGTTGTGCGTTTCCACCTTCATCAGCACATGCGCAACTTCTTCGCGCGCGCCGTAGGCCGGGGCATTGGTATAGCTCAGCGGCCCCCAGCGCTCGACGGGCCCACCGGCCATCACCGCCGCGTTGTCGCTGTAGGCGACGATGGTGTGCTGCGGTGCCGTCTGGTGGGTGTGGCGGATCATCTGGAACATCGAGTGTTCCTGTTCCTGACCGTCGATCGTGAAGCGCGCGTTGAAGATCTTGTGCCGGCAATGCTCGCTGTTGGCCTGCGCGAACATCATGAGCTCGACGTCGCTCGGGTTGCGCGCCAGGCCGGTGAACGCCGCCACGAGGTAGTCGATCTCCTCGGCGTTCAGTGCCAGCCCGAAGTCGCGGTTGGCTGCCTCCAGCGCCGCACGTCCGCGGCCGAGCACGTCCACCGTCTCCATCGGCTTGCCCGGCTGCACGTCGAAAAGCTGCCGCGCGGCGTCGCGATCGAAGGCGACGCTTTCGGTCATGCGGTCGTAAAGCAGCGCTGCTACAGCCTCGCGTTCGGCAGCGGTAAGCGGCTTGGCCCCACCGAGCAGGCCGCTCTTGAGCACGATGTGGAACTCGGTCACCCGTTCGATGCGCCGCACCGCCAAGCCGCAGTTGTGCGCAATGTCGGTGGCCTTGCTCGCCCAAGGCGACACGGTGCCGAGCCGCGGCATCACCACCACCCGCTCGCCGCTGTCCGGACCTTCGTAGGCGTCGCCGTAGCGCAGCAGCGCGGCCAGCGTGTCGCGCGCTTGGCGACTCGCCTCTTCCGCCGGCAGCACCCAATGCACATGGCGCGCATGCACGCCGGCCACGCGCGACACCGCCCCCTGCAATCGCGGCAGGAGTGCCTGCGCGCGAAAAGCGGGCAGCGCATTGCCGCCTTCGAAGAACAGGATCGTGGGCGTGGAAGGCGTCATGGACTGGATGAATGAGAAGCTGCGGCGGCAGCAGGCAGGCGGCGCGCCTTGCGCCGGAAGAACCGCGCGAAGGCTTGTCGGCAGCGCCGGGCCGCCCTGGCCGGACCCGGAATTTTACGGGGCCGGTGTGATAATTCCGGCCATGCCGATCACGATCAAGACTGCAGCGGATGCCCAGGGCATGCGCATCGCCGGGCGACTCGCCTCCGAGGTGCTGGACATGCTCACGCCGCATGTGGTGCCCGGCGTCAGCACCGAAGAGTTGGACCGACTCGCGCACGATCACATCGTGAACGTGCAGGCCGCGATTCCCGCGCCGCTGAACTATGCGCCGTCGGGCTACACGCCCTACCCCAAGTCGGTCTGCACTTCTGTCAATCACCAGGTCTGCCACGGCATTCCCAACGAACGGCCGCTCAAGAACGGCGACATCGTCAACATCGACGTCACCGTCATCAAGAACGGCTGGCACGGCGACACCAGCCGTATGTACATCGTCGGCGAGGGCTCCATCGCCGCGAAGCGCCTGTGCCAGCTCACGTACGAGGCGATGTGGCGCGGCATCGCCCAGGTCAAGCCGGGCATGCGCCTGGGCGACATCGGCCACGCGATCCAGACCTTCACCGAGCGGCAGGGCTTTTCCATCGTGCGCGAGTTCTGCGGCCACGGCATCGGCCGCAAGTTCCACGAGGAGCCGCAGGTGCTGCACTACGGCCGCCCGGGCACCCTGGAAGAACTGGCGCCGGGCATGGTGTTCACCATCGAGCCGATGGTCAATGCCGGCCGGCGCGAGATCAAGGAACTGGGCGACGGCTGGACCATCGTGACCAAGGACCGCTCGCTCTCGGCGCAGTGGGAGCACACCGTGCTGGTCACCGACAGCGGCTACGAGGTGCTGACCGTCTCGGCCGGCAGCCCGGCGCCGCCGGAGCTTGCTGCCGCCGCTTGAGGTTCTGACATGGCCGCGGTGCTCGACCCCGCCCCGGCGCCTGCCCTGCCCGGCCTGCGGGCGCGCTTTCGCGACGGCAAGGCGGCGCTCATCGAGCACTTCCGTGGCCAGCGGCCGACAGCGCCGGCGGCCGCGCAACTGATCCGCGGGCTGGCCCGCCATGTCGATGTCAGCCTGGGCCAGCTCTGGCAACACGCGCTCATGCCCAAGGGCGCGGCGCTGGTGGCGGTGGGCGGCTACGGCCGCGGCGAGTTGTTTCCGTACTCCGACGTCGACGTGCTGGTGCTGCTGCCAACGGCGCACGGCCAGGACGATGCCGGGCCGCACGACAACGATGCCCTTCGGTCCACCGTCAGTGGCTTCATCACGGCCTGCTGGGACATCGGCCTGGAGATCGGCTCGAGCGTGCGCACGGTCGCCGAGTGCGTGGCCGAGGCCGAACGCGACGTGACGGTGCAGACCGCCCTGCTCGAAGCGCGCTTCCTGTGCGGCTCGCGCCGCCTGTTCGAGGACTTCCGGGCCCGGCATGCGGCCGCGCTCGACCCGGCCGCCTTCCTGCGCGCCAAGACGCTCGAGATGCGGCAGCGCCACACCAAGTACGAGGACACGCCCTACGCACTCGAGCCCAATTGCAAGGAGAGCCCCGGCGGGCTGCGCGACCTGCAGGTGCTGATCTGGGTGGCACGCGCGGCGGGCCTGGGAAAGACATGGAGCGCGCTGGCGGCCCAGGGTCTCGCGACGCCCTTCGAGGTCAAGCAGCTACAGCGCAACGAGGGCCTGCTCAAGCTGATCCGTGCCCGGCTGCACCTGGTGGCCGGCCGGCGCGAAGACCGCTTGGTGTTCGATTTGCAGACCGCCGTGGCGGAGAGTTTCGGCTACCAGGCCACACGCGAGCGGCGCGCCTCCGAAGCACTGATGCACCGCTACTACTGGGCCGCCAAGGCGGTGACCCAGCTCAACCTCATTCTCATGCTGGGCATCGAGGAGCAGGTCGGCGGCACGGGTGGCGCGCCGATGCGCCCGATCAACGAGAAGTTTCTCGACCGCGGCGGCATGCTCGAAGTGGCCAGCGACGATCTCTACGAGCACGACCGCCACGCCATCCTGGAAACCTTCCTGACCTACCAGCAGTCGGTCGGCGTCAGGGGCTTCTCGGCACGCACCCTTCGCGCCCTGTACAACGCGCGCGGGCTGATGAACGCCGAATTCCGCCGCGACCCGGTGAACCGGCGGCTGTTCATGCAGATCCTCATGCATCCGGGCGGCGGGCAGACGCACGCGTTCAGGCTGCTCAATCAAACGTCCGTGCTGGGCCGCTACCTGTGGGTCTTTCGCCGCATCGTCGGGCAGATGCAGCACGACCTGTTCCACGTCTACACGGTCGACCAGCACATCCTCATGGTGCTGCGCAACGTGCGGCGCTTCTTCATCCCCGAGCATGCGCACGAGTACCCGGTCTGCTCGCAGCTCGCCGCGCAGTTCGAGCGGCCCTGGGTGCTCTATGTGGCCGCGCTCTTTCACGATGTCGCGAAGGGCCGCGGCGGCGACCATTCCGAGCTCGGCGCTGCCGAGGTGCGGCGCTTCTGCCGCGATCACGGCATCGGGCGCGAGGACACGCAGCTCATCGAGTTCCTGGTCAAGGAGCACCTGACCATGAGCCGCATTGCGCAGAAAGAAGATCTGAGCGACGCAGAGGTCATCGAAGCCTTCGCCGCACGGGTGCACGACACCCGCAGGCTGACCGCGCTCTATCTGCTCACCGTCGCCGACATCCGCGGCACCAGCCCCAAGGTCTGGAACGCCTGGAAGGGCAAGCTGCTCGAGGACCTGTACCGCAGCACGCTGCGTGCGCTGGGCGGGGAGCGGACCAATGCCGATGCCGAGCTCGAGGCGCGCAAGCAGGAGGCGCGCAACGTGCTCAACCTGTACTCGCTGCCCACGGGCGTGGAGCAGCCGCTGTGGGCGACGCTCGAGATCAGCTACTTCGCGCGCTTGGAGGCGGCCGACATCGCGTGGCATGCGCGCGCGCTGTACAGCCACTTGAAAACGCGCACGCCGATCGTCCGGGCTCGCCTGTCGAGCATCGGCGAAGGCCTGCAGGTGCTCGTGTATGCGCCCGACCAGCCCGACCTGTTCGCACGCATCTGCGGCTACTTCGACACTGCCAACTTCAGCATCCTCGACGCCAAGATCCACACCACGACCAGCGGCTACGCGCTCGACACCTTCCAGGCGATCTCGCCGCAGGTCGATCAGCGGCTCGACACGAGCTACCGCGATTTGATCTCGCTGGTTGAGCACCAGCTCGCCCAGGCGGTTGCCAGCAGTGCGCCCTTGCCCGAGCCCAACCGTGGGCGGCTGTCGCGGCGGGTGCGTTCGTTTCCGGTCACGCCGCGCGTGCTGCTGCGCCCCGACGAGCGCGGGCAGCGCTGGCTGCTCAGCGTTTCGGCCAGCGACCGCTCGGGGCTGCTCTACGCGATTGCCCGAGTGCTGGCGCGTCACCGGCTGAACCTGCAGCTCGCCAAGGTTTCGACGCTGGGCGAGCGCGTGGAAGACACCTTCCTGATCGACGGCGCCCCGCTGCAGCGAAACCGCCAGCAGTTGCAGATCGAAAGCGAATTGCTCGACGCGATTGCTTAAACCCCGGTCAACCAGCGCAGTGCCGGCGCAGCGCGGGCCAGCGCCACTGCGTCCACACTGCCCAGCCGGCGGATCAGGCGGCGATTGGAAACGGCGCGTACCTGGTCGATGAGCAGGTCAGTGGCCTCACGCAGGCCAGTACTGGTGGCTGCCGGCAGCCGCACGCGAAGGGGGAACAGATCGTCTTCCTCCAGCGCCGCCAGTTGGCTCGTGCCCGGGATGACGATGGTGCTGGCGTGGCCGGCCCGGTTGAGGGCATCGGTCTGAAGCACCAGCGCCGGGCCACTACTCGATCCTGAACTCGAACTCCTGCGTCGCGATCACTTCGCCGGCGCCGCTGGCGCACTGGTACTGCAGCATGGCGTTGCGCACGGCGGAGTGGAAAACGCGCGGGCCCGACAGGATGGTGACTTCCTGAATCACGCCGCCACTGATGCGCACCTGCGCACGCACCACGCCCGAAGTACCGTCCTGCAGCGCACGACGCGGCACGTCGGGCTTGACCTGCTTCGGGCAGACGACGCCGATGTCCTGCCGTAGCGGCGCGGGCGGTGGTGCCGGCGGCGCGGGCGGTGGCGGGGGGGGGGG